>JAEZWE010000208.1 GCA_023420435.1 Bacteroidota bacterium | reverse complement strand
CCCAAACCATTGAACACAAACTTTTCAAAGACGTTGTAGATTATTTTAATGAAGACGATTTATTTATCTTCAACAATACAAAAGTTTTTCCCGCAAGATTGTACGGGAATAAAGAGAAAACCGGAGCCAAAATTGAAGTTTTTTTATTGAGAGAACTGGACAAAGAAACTCGTGTTTGGGACGTTTTGGTAGATCCTGCAAGAAAAATAAGAATTGGTAATAAATTATTCTTCACCGAAGATGAATCTTTAGTGGCTGAAGTTATCGACAACACGACTTCCAGAGGAAGAACTTTGAGATTTTTATACGATGGTTCCTATGAAGAATTTCGTGGAAAATTAAAAGAATTGGGAGAAACGCCACTTCCAAAATACATCAAAAGAGAAGTTGAACCGGAAGACGCCGAACGCTACCAAACCATTTATGCAAAACATGAAGGCGCTGTTGCAGCACCAACTGCAGGTCTTCACTTTTCAAAACATTTGATGAAAAGATTGGAAATTAAAGGAATTAATTTCGCAGAAATTACGCTTCACGTTGGTTTGGGAACTTTCAATCCTATTGAAGTAGAAGATTTATCAAAACATAAAATGGAATCTGAAGAAGCCATTATCGATCAAAAAAATGCAGATATCATTAACAAAGCAGTGGAAGAAAATCGCAGAGTTTGCGCAGTAGGAACAACTACGATGAGAGCTTTGGAAACATCCGTTTCTTCCAACAAAAAAATCGGTCCTTATCACGGTTGGACAAACAAATTCATTTATCCGCCGCACGATTTCGGAGTTGCCAATGCGATGATTACGAATTTCCACACTCCAAAATCTACTTTGATTATGATGATTGCAGCTTTTGCAGGGAAAGATTTCGTAATGCACGCTTACGAAGAAGCCATCAAAAACGAATACAAATTTTACTCTTACGGCGATGCAATGCTTATTCTGTAATAAGAATTTAGAAGAAATTAATAGCGCTGTTCGGTTTTCGGACAGCCTTTTTTATGATTTCTATCATTTAAATCAAAATAAAACACTTTTTTATCTTTTATTGTAAAAACGTTTGTATATTTGTAATAGAAAAAAAGCAAGAGATGTTTTCAAAAACCTGTGAATATGCCATTAGAGCGCTTATTTTTATTGCGCAGCAATCCTCCAAAAATAATAGAGTGGGGATTAAAGATATTGCGGCAGGTATTGATTCTCCGGAGTATTTTATAGCAAAAATACTTCAGGATCTTAGCAGAAAGGGATTTGTACAATCTGCTAAAGGACCGAACGGTGGTTTTTTTATGGACGCGGAAAACTTGAAAACTTCAATTTCAGATATTGTGAAAGAAGTGGACGGAGATAAGCTTTTTACGGGTTGTGGATTGGGTTTGAAAGCCTGTTCGGAAGATCATCCTTGTCCGATTCATTCAGAATTTAAAAAAGTGAGGAGCGAAATAAAAGAAATGTTTGAGCATTCCACCCTTCAATTATTTGTTGAAAATATTGATTTGGAAATCACTTATTTAAAAAAATAAAAATTTAAAAAAATAAAAGATAAAAAGGTCTTAATATATTTATAATGAAAAACACAATAAAAAATCCAATGATATTGTCGCTAATTTTTCTGTGGTTAGGAGTTTTTTTGACAGTAAGCTTTATAGAAACACCTTTAAAATTCCAAGTCGAGGGAATGACACTCCCTGTTGCGTTGGGCTTGGGAAAAATAATGTTTAGTATTTCAACTAACATTCAATTGGTAATAGCCGCTATTATTTTAATCTTTGTTTTTATATCCAATAAAAAAATCAATCTTTTTGAATTGGTGCTTCTAAATTTTAGTCTGCTACTGCTATTAGCACAGAAATTTTGGATGCTTCCAATATTAGACTATCGAGCAGATCTTCTAGCAATTGGAAAACCAGTTCCTCCCTCAGAATTGCATAACATTTTTATAGGATCGGAAATCATTAAACTTCTCCTTCTTTTTGCACTGGTGATATTTCAGTTCAAATTTATCAGATTATACCAACCTATTTCAAAATTTAAAACCATTACAAAATGAAAAAGCATGTTCTTTTTAGTATGGCACTTGCAGTGCTCTTTAGCGTTACTGCATGTAAACAAAATCAAGAATCTGGTGCAGCCACAAAAGATTCAACAGAAAATATCGCAGTAAGCGGTGATGCAGAAATCTTAAAAACAACGCATGCGCCTGCAGTTCCTGCTCCAATTGGTGACAGAGCCGCGAGGAAAGTAATAGTGAAAATGGAAACCATTGAAAAAGTGGGCGAATTGGCAGACGGAACTCAATATAATTTTTGGACTTTCGATGGCGCTGTTCCGGGAAGTTTTATCCGTGCACGAGTAGGTGATGAAGTGGAATTTCACTTAAAAAATAACGAAAACAGTACGTTTCCTCATAATATAGATTTACACGCCGTGAACGGTCCCGGTGGTGGCGCAGAAGCAACTTTTGTAGCTCCCGGTAAAGAAGCAGTGTTCAATTTTAAAGCATTGAATCCTGGACTTTACGTTTATCACTGTGCAACCGCACCGGTAGGAATGCACATCGGAAACGGAATGTACGGAATGATCCTTATCGAACCGGAAGGTGGACTTCCAAAAGTGGATAAAGAATTCTACATCATGCAAGGTGACTTCTACACCAAAGGAAAAAATGGAGAAAAAGGATTGCAGGAATTTGATATGGATAAAGCTATTGCTGAAAAACCTGAATACGTAGTATTTAACGGTAATACAGCTTCACTTTTAGGAGAAAATGAACTTCAGGTGAATGTCGGTGAAACCGTAAGAATCTTCGTCGGAAACGGTGGTCCTAACTTAACAAGTTCATTCCACATCATTGGTGAAATTTTCGACAAAGTATATGTTGAAGGCGGAAATTTAATTAACGAGAACGTTCAAACGACAGTAATTCCTCCTGGAGGTGCAGCAATTGTAGAATTTAAAGCAACCGTTCCTGGTGAATACGTAATTGTGGATCACGCTTTATTCCGAGCATTCCACAAAGGAACTTTAGGAAAACTGAAAGTAAACGGTGCAGAAAATCCAAAAGTTTTTCAGAAAAAATAAATAATAAAAATTGGTCATTTTGAGGATTTCAAATGGTTTAATGATGAGAGTTTTAGTAATCATATGTTCGTTATTGTTGGTGCAGTGCACCCAGAAAAGTGTTGAGGTTCGCCCCGAGACAAATTCCATAGTATTCATTTCCAGCGTCAAAAAAATGAAGCGCATTGAGGGCAGTACTTATGAACCTTTTTTTGGGAAAGATGCCGATAGAAAAACAGAGGTGAAATCTTTTGAAATGGACGAAACCGCAGTAACTAACCAGGAATTTCTAGAATTTTTGAAGAGAAATCCTCAATGGACCAAATCCAAGGTGTGGAAACTTTACGCAGACTCTACTTATTTGAAAAACTGGGAATCAGATTTTGAATTTCCTAAAAATGTGAAACCTGATGCGCCGGTAACCAATGTTTCATGGTTTGCAGCAAAAGCCTACGCCAAAAGTGTTGGGAAACGTTTACCAACTTTGGATGAATGGGAATTTGCAGCTGTTGCAGATGGTAAAAAAGCCAATGCTTCAAAAGATCCGGAATTCACAAACTATATTCTTAAAACCTATCAAAATAAAGGAAATCAGATGAAATCTGTCAAACAAACATCACCAAATTTTTACGGAATGTACGATATGTACGGCGTTATTTGGGAATGGACGGATGATTTCAACTCGGTAATGATGACCGGCGAATCTCGCAAAGATAAAACAACTAACGAAACGCTTTTTTGCGCTGGAGCCGCTGTTACAACTGATGATCTTAGGAATTATGCAGCATTTATGAGGTTTGCAATGCGCGGAAGCCTTCACGCAAAAGATGCACTGAACAATCTGGGATTCCGATGTGCAAAAGATATTCAATAAAAAAGTTTAGAAAAAATGAAAAATATTATCACGCTTTTAGTTTTGGTTTTAGGATTGGTTTCCTGTAAAAAAGAGGCAAATCAAGAGGCGTCAACCGATTCTTTGTACCAACTAGATTCAAAATGGGAAAACCAAAACGGAATGACCATGAAAATGGCTGATTTAAAAGGGAAAAATACCGTCATGGTCATGATTTATACTTCCTGTAAAACGGCTTGTCCAAGGTTAACTGCCGAAATGCGTGACATTTATCGTGGTGTCGGTCAGAAAGACGATGTTCAGTATGTTTTAGTATCTATTGATCCTAAAAATGATACGCCCGAAACCATGAAAAAATATTTGGAAGCCAACCAATTTTCCGGCAATCAATGGGTTTTTCTAAGGTCTTCCGAAGAAGATACCAGAGAACTGGCGAATGTTTTAGCGGTGAAATACAAAGAAATCTCACCAATGGAATTTTCCCATTCCAACATCATCACGATTTTGGATAAAAGTGGAAACATGCTGTATCAAAAAGAAGGTTTGAACGTCGATGTTTCCGAAACGGTAAAACAAATTAGTCAACTGAATTAATCATCTCAAAAATTTAAAATAATGAAAAATTTAATCCTTATTGCAAGTGTATTTTCTTTAACAATCATCTCATGTTCTAAAGAAAAAGTAGCTTCCACACAACCTGAACCGGAATCCAACATCATGTTGGAAGAACCAAAACCGATTGATTCTTCTGCAATTGCTTCTGCAAATGCTTCTCCCGAAGATCAAGGTTTAAAATTAATCGAGGGAACCGACTGTCTTTCTTGCCATAAAGTAGATGCAAAATTGGTAGGACCATCTTATCAAGAGGTTGCAGCAAAATATACGGAAGCTGACATTGATATGCTTGCTCAAAAAATTATCGACGGAGGAAAAGGAAATTGGGGCGAAATCCCAATGACGCCTCACGCAGGAATGAGCAAAGATAACGCAAAACTGATGGTAAAATACATCTTAGCACAAAAAAAATAGTCTTTAAAAATTTATAGAAAATGAATCTAAATGAATTACAAATAGGAGATATTGTAGAACAAGATTTCCGTACAGCCGCAATTTTCAAAAAAAATGGAATTGATTTCTGCTGCAAAGGAAACAGAACAATTGAAGAAGCTTGTGAACCCAAAAATATGAATCCAGAAACCATCTACAACGAAATCAAAGATTTACCCGCTGCACAATCCGGAAGTATTGATT
>JAEZWE010000151.1 GCA_023420435.1 Bacteroidota bacterium | reverse complement strand
CATCGACGTATTGTACAACACATTTCCGATTAATTGATTGGCTTTTGCACCTTCCATTCCTTTTTTGTTACCGATTTTTTTAAGTTGAATTACAGCTTCCGCCAATTCCAATTTGTTCATATTGTTTTTAATGAAAGGAAATTCGCCGATAAAATTTTCTGCAATCATACTTTTATTAGGTGAACTTTGGAAACTTTCCCAACGGTTATGCGCAAAAATTAAAGAAGAAATATTTTTAAAACCATTGTATTGATTGGGTTCAAAAGTCACCTGTTTTTGACTGGAAGTTTCCTTTTCCTCGTTGTAAACCCAGGTTAATCTCGGAATCCCTGCAAAATTGGTGGATTGTGCATAATGCTGTTTAGCTTTTTCAAAATTTCCGTCGCGCATTTCCTGATCTCCATAAATGATATTGAAAAAAGAATTGGCATCAGCAACATCCACATTTTTCATGATGATTTTTTGTTCCAATTCCGTTTTGTTTTTTTTGTTGATGAAATTTTGAACTTGTTTCGCCAAATCTGCATTCGGATTGTATTGCAAATCAGAAAGTTGATTATTCATTAAAAACGATTTTCCGTCTTCACCCTGCAGAAAATAACGGTTCGCCAAAACATCTTTAATAAAATCTGCGGTGGAAGGAAGTTCGTAATAATAATTGTAATCGGTTTTTAAGCTGTCATTTTTTTTATTTTCAGCAAAAAGATCAGGAAAATCTTTCATGATTTTATTTTCGAAATCGGCATCAATTTTCGGTTGTGCCGTAATTTCGTTCAGCATTTTCATTCGGGAAATTTGCTTTTGATATTCCGGATTTGTGGTTTTTATTTCATTTAAAATTTCGTTGCTGGTTTCAAAATCTTTTTGCAAGAATTTCAAGTAAGCATCGGCAATATGCCAAAATTCATCCGTGGATTTTTCTTTGGTTTTTTCGGTAAATTTTGAAAAATCATTCAGATAATCTTTGGATTCATCAGAACCGTACCACATCGCATTGTTGGTATAAATCGGAATTCGGTTCGGGTTTTCCAGCAATTCTTTATCGGAAGCACTGTTTTTTTCTCCATCCGAATTTTCTTTTTTGTCGGAACTGAATAAATTTTTGAAAAACCCGACAATTCTATCCCAAAAACTGGGTTTTTCCTGTTCCTTTTTTTTAACTTCTACCGTATTTTCTTGTTTGGAATTTGTTGGGATTTGATTTCCATTTTCATCGAAATGATGATAAAGAGTCGGCAAATAAGAACGCTCTAATTGGTTGATGCTTCTCGCTGCCATCACTTTCAAAATCTCGGAATTCGGCTCAATCTCGTACATTTTTTCCATCGTGGGAAGTGGATTGTTGAAATCCAAATACCCCAAAAGAAAATACGCCATGTTCTTTTCTTCCGGCGTTTTTGCGCGGTTCAAAATGTTTTTAAACGAAGTGCTGTCAGAAATTTTCATGGAAGTGTAGATGCTTTCTTTTCGGGTATTCAAATTTTTAAACGCCTGGAAAAAACTCCAATTCGCATCATCGTATTGCTCCAAACCACGCTGCGCTCCTGCCATTTGATCCAAAGCCAAAAAATACGGCGCCGTCCGTAAATTTATCGGTTCTACATATTTTTTAAAATTCGCAATTGCTCTTTCAAAATTACGGTTGTAATGATCGAAACGAACCAATTGATAGCCGTAACGTTGCTTTATTTCTGGATTTTTTGCAGCGTTATACAAAGAAACCAATGCGTTGATGGTTTTTTGATAATCTAATTGAGTGGCATTTTTTGCGGTTTCGTTTTCCCGATAATAAAAGGAATCTTCACTTTCCACGTAATTAATACGCATGAAAGGTTCCAAATATTTGGCTTCAATCAAATAATCAATTCCGTCTTTGAAATTTCCATAAGAACCCAATTTTTTTAAAATCGAATTGCTCAAATTTCCTTTTTTAAAATTGTTTAGATCGTTCATTTGCATGTGATTCACCACAAATTCGGTCTCCCGATAATCCAATTTCTCTCCGAAATATTTCTTCCAAGCGAAAATATTTTGATCAGGAATCATTCTTTTCACTCCATCATCATAAAACTGCGCATCATAAGCCAACAAAAACGGAATGTAACTTTTATCCTTAATAATGGTTTGCGTAAAAAGATTGAAATAATCGCCATCCGGATAATAATCTGCACACGCTTTTGTTTCAGTGAAATAGGCGAAAAATAATGCGGATATCAGGATTTTTTTCATGTTCAATTGTATTTTTTATTGTTGCAAAATAGGATGGTTGAGAAACCGCGAATCCAAATGGTAATATACGATATTATATTGTGGAATTTTCTTGTCGAGAAAAAAAATTACTTCTTCCAATTGTTTTTCAGAAATTTCTTCGATTTTTATTTTAAAACCTTTGTTTAGGTAAACACCGAAATAAAAACCGTCTTGTAAAACTTCGGCTTCGGTTTCTGAAATCTTTTTGAACGCAGTGTTTTCCAAATCTTTTTGAGATAAGGCGTTAATCAGTTTTCTTTTTCCCAGATGGTTGGTCACAATTCCCCAAGAATAAATGGGCAATGCAATGTCGATTTTTTTAATCGGATACTTTTCTAAATCGGCGAGATAATTTTTTAAAATTTGAACTTCCAAAATCGAATTTTTATCAGAATTTTCTAGCGGTGAAGTCGTTGAATAACACATTAAATACACTTTTTTAACAGGTGGAATTCCGGTTTTTGCTTTATCTTTTACTTGATGAAGCCGAAGGGTACAAGTGATATTTTTCTCGGAGATTTTTTTTAATTCATTTAAAAATTTAAAATAATCGTCTTTTGTTCCGGAGGTCCAATCGCAATCGATTTGGATTTCATTGGAATTTTTGAATTGAAATTCTTCTGTCTTTATCTGAATTAAATTAAAAACGCTTTCTGCAAGAAAAGTAATTTCATTGGGTTTAATATTAAGAAAGGTTCGGTTCATGATAAAAACCACGGGAACAATTTCTTTGTTGGTTTGAAAATTTTTGTCTTTCGTAATAACACCAATCGGTTGAAATTTCCCACTCATCTTATCGACGTCAAAAAATCGGGTGTATAATTTGGTGTCGTTGGATTTTTGTAAGGCATTTTTCTCGGTAGCATTTAAAGATAAATGCGTTCTCCAATAATAGAAAGTATGGGAATGATTTTCTTCTTTTGAACAAGAAAAAAGGAAAAGCAATAGAAAGGGAAGGATTTTCTTCATCTTCAAATTTAGAAATTTTGATGGTTTTTTAAAGATGATTTCTTGAGTTAAAGTTCTTAATTCCTTAAAAATCAAAATATTTTCAAAGAATATTTGTCAGTTCAAAAAAACTTCATACATTTGCACACTCAATTTAGGGGTGTAGTGTGCCTATTTCAAACGTAGAAATCACAAAACCACCGAAATTAGAGAAAACAGAAAGATAATTTTTATTAATATAAACAATGTCAGGTATTATTGGAAAAAAAATCGGGATGACTTCCCTGTTTAACGAAGAAGGAAAAAACATTCCTTGTACCGTTATTCAAGCAGGTCCTTGCTCGGTTTTACAGGTCAGAACCGAAGAAGCTGATGGTTACGTAGGTATTCAGCTAGGTTTCGATGACAAGAGTGAAAAGAACGTTGGTAAAGCGTTAGCTGGTCATTTTAAAAAGGCTGGTTCTACTCCTAAAGCAAAAATTGTAGAATTCCGTAATGAATTCGAACATGATGTGAAAATAGGAGATGCGGTTGTGGTAAATATGTTTAATGAAGGAGAATTTGTGGATGTTACCGGAACTTCAAAAGGTAAAGGTTTCCAAGGTGTTGTTAAAAGACACAATTTTGGAGGTGTAATGCAGGCTACTCATGGACAGCACAACAGATTAAGAGCTCCGGGTTCTATCGGTGCAGGTTCAGACCCTTCAAGAGTTTTCAAAGGGATGAGAATGGCCGGAAGAATGGGTGGTAAACAAGTTACTGTTCAAAATCTTCAGGTGTTAAAAGTAGATAACGAGCAAAATCTTTTAGTAGTAAAAGGTGCTGTTCCGGGAGCTAAAAATTCTTATGTAATTATCAAGAAATGGAACTAGTAATATTTAATACATCAGGAAAAGAAACCGGAAAGAAAGTAACTCTAGACGAATCTGTTTTCGGAATTGAGCCAAACCAGCATGCGGTTTACTTAGAAGTTAAGCAATACCTTGCTGCGCAAAGACAAGGGACGCATAAAGCCAAAGAAAGAAGCGAAATCACTGCTTCTACTAAAAAATTAAAGAAACAGAAAGGTTCAGGTTCTGCGAGATACGGTGATATTAAATCTCCAGTATTCAAAGGTGGGGGTAGAGTTTTTGGTCCAAAACCAAGAGACTACAGATTCAAACTGAACAAAGCGCTGAAGAGATTGGCGAAAAAATCTGTTCTTTCACAGAAATTAAAAGATAATTCTATCAAAGTTTTGGAATCATTCAGTTTTGATACTCCAAAAACTAAAGAATTCATCAATATCAATAATGCATTAGGTTTCGAAGGTAAAAAGTCTCTATACATTTTGCCGGAAGCTAACAAAAATGTGTACTTGTCATCAAGAAATTTACCTAAAACAAAAGTGTTGACTTATAACGAAATCAGCTCTTATGATTTAATAAATGCTGGTGAAATTGTATTCATCGAAGGTGCAGTAGAAAAATTCACAGAAAACCTTAAAAAGTAAGTAAATCATGTCAGTAATTATTAAACCGGTAATTTCAGAAAAGGCAAACTATCTTACAGATTTGAGAGGAACATACTCGTTCTTGGTAGCTCCAAAAGCGAATAAAATCCAAATCAAAAATGCGGTAGAAGCAGCTTATGGTGTGAAAGTAGCGGACGTGAACACAATGATTTACGCTCCGAAAATATCTGCAAAATATACGAAGAAAGGTCTTCAGGTTGGTAAAACAAACAAGCTTAAAAAAGCTGTTGTTAAACTGGTTGAAGGAGAAGTACTCGACATTTTTGCTTTTAATTAAGAATTTAGAAAATTATATAAACAATAGTAATGTCTGTTAGAAAATTAAAACCTATCACCCCGGGACAGAGATTCAGAATTGTAAACAATTTTGAGGAAATTACTACCAACAAACCAGAGAAATCTCTAACGGTTGGTATTAAAAAGTCAGGTGGACGTAACCAAACTGGTAAAATGACCATGCGTTACACCGGAGGTGGACACAAAAAGAAATACAGAATTATCGACTTCAAAAGAAATAAATTCGATGTTGAAGCAACGGTAAAAACTGTTGAGTACGATCCGAACAGAACTGCTTTCATCGCTCTTCTTGAGTATGCTGATGGAGAAAAGAGATACATCATCGCTCCAAACGGTATTAAAGTAGATCAAAAAGTAGTTTCTTCTGAAAGCGCAGAGCCGGAAGTTGGAAATGCAATGAAACTGAAAAATATTCCGTTAGGAACTGTTATTTCTTGTATCGAAATGAAGCCTGGACAAGGTGCAATTTTAGCAAGATCTGCAGGTTCTTCAGCGCAATTAACTTCAAGAGACGGAAAATATGCCATCATCAAATTGCCTTCAGGAGAATCTAGAATGATCCTTACGGAATGTATGGCCATGATTGGATCAGTATCTAACTCAGATCATCAATTAACCGTATCCGGAAAAGCAGGTAGAAGCAGATGGTTGGGTAGAAGACCAAGAACAAGAGCAGTAGTAATGAACCCAGTAGATCACCCAATGGGAGGTGTTGAAGGACGTTCTTCAGGAGGTCACCCAAGATCTAGAAACGGTAAACCAGCTAAAGGTTACAAAACAAGAAAGAAAAACAAAGTGTCTAACCGATACATCGTATCTAAAAGAAAATAATTATGGCAAGATCACTTAAGAAAGGACCTTTCATTGCACATCATTTAGATAAGAAGGTTCAGGCAAATGTAGAGTCTGGTAAGAAGACAGTAATAAAAACTTGGTCTAGAGCATCTATGATTTCTCCAGACTTCGTAGGACAAACCATCGCAGTACACAACGGGAAAACTTTTGTTCCGGTTTATGTAACTGAAAACATGGTAGGTCATAAGTTAGGCGAATTTTCTCCGACAAGATCTTTTAGAGGTCACGGTGGTAACAAAAATAAAGGTAGCAGATAATCATTATGGGATCAAGAAAACAAGATAGCTCAATTGCTAGAAAAGAAGCAAACAAAGACGTAATAAAAGCGCGTCTTAATGATTGCCCGTCTTCTCCAAGAAAAATGAGATTGGTTGCCGATATCATTCGTGGAGAAAGTGTAGATAAGGCTCTATACATTCTTAAATATTCTAAGAAAGATGCTTCAACTAAATTGGAAAAACTTCTTCTTTCCGCTATGGCAAACTGGCAAGCGAAAAATGAAGGAGCTGATATTGAAGAAGCAAACCTTATCGTGAAAGAAATTTTCGTGGATAGTGCGAGACAATTGAAGAGACTAAGACCAGCTCCACAAGGAAGAGGGTATAGAATCAGAAAGAGAAGCAACCACGTTACATTAATTTTAGATTCAAAAGATAATAAATAATCAAGGTATGGGACAGAAGACAAATCCAATTGGTAACAGATTAGGAATCATCAGAGGATGGGATTCTAACTGGTTTGGTGGAAACGATTACGGAAACCGTATCGCTGAAGACTATAAAATCAGAAGATACCTTGAGGCTAGATTATCTAAAGGAGGAATTTCAAGAATTTATATTGAAAGAACTTTAAAATTAGTAACCGTTACAATTACGACTGCAAGACCAGGATTAATCATCGGTAAAGGAGGTCAGGAAGTTGATAAATTGAAAGAAGAATTGAAAAAACTTACAGGTAAGGACGTTCAAATCAATATTTTCGAAATCAAAAGACCTGAGCTTGATGCAGTTTTAGTTGCAGATAGCATTGCAAAACAAATCGAAAACAGAATTTCTTATAGAAGAGCTGTTAAGATGGCCATTGCTTCTACCATGAGAATGGGAGCTGAAGGAATCAAAGTTCAAATTTCTGGAAGGTTGAACGGTGCTGAAATGGCAAGAAGCGAATCTTTCAAAGACGGAAGAATTCCTTTGTCAACGTTCAGAGCAGATATCGATTATCATATCGGAGAAGCACTTACACAGTACGGTAAACTAGGGGTAAAAGTTTGGATTATGAAGGGAGAAGTTTACGGAAAAAGAGAACTTACACCACTAGTAGGGCAGCAGAAAAAAGGACCATCAGGAAGAGGAGAAAGAAGCGAGAGAGGTGATAGAAGAGATGGTGGAGAAAGAAGACCAAGAAGAAACAATAATAATAATTAATTAGAAGTTAGAAACGAGAAATTAGAAATTAGAACTTCCGTTACAAGGACTGATTTAAAATTTATCTAACATCTAACATCTAACATCTAACATCTAAAAAATTATGTTACAACCAAAAAGAACCAAATTCCGTCGTGTTCACAAGATGAAGATGAAAGGAAATGCGCAGAGAGGATCTCAATTAGCGTATGGAACTTTCGGAATCAAAGCTATTGACGGAGCTTGGATCACAGCAAGACAAATCGAAGCTGCGCGTATCGCTGCTACGAGATATATGAAAAGAGAAGGTCAGCTATGGATCAAAATTTTCCCGGATAAGCCAATTACTAAAAAACCAGCCGAAGTAAGGATGGGTAAAGGTAAAGGTGCTGTGGAATATTGGGTAGCTGTAGTAAAGCCAGGTAAAATTATGTTCGAAGTTGGAGGTGTTCCTTACGAAGTAGCGAAAGAAGCTCTTAGACTTGCCGCACAAAAATTACCAGTAGTGACCAAATTTATCGTTGCTAACGATTTTGTTAAACCTCAATAATCTTTTGAAATTATGAAAAACGCTGAAATCAAAAACTTAAGCGCAGGAGATTTACAGAACAAATTAGCGGAAGCTAAAGCTGAATACAACAAGCTAAAATTAGCTCACAAAATCAGCCCTGTAGAAAACCCAATCCAAATCAGAGATTTGAGAAAGACAATCGCTAGACTAAACACGGAGTTAACTAACAAACAATAATTCATTTTAACAATGGAAAGAAATTTAAGAAAAGAAAGAATCGGAGTTGTTTCCAGCAACAAAATGGAAAAAACTATTGTTGTTAGCGAAACCATGAGAATGAAACACCCGATGTACGGAAAATTCGTTTTGAAAACGAAAAAATATACCGCACACGATGAAAACAACGAGTGCAACGAAGGAGATACAGTTCTAATCCAAGAAACTAGACCTTTGAGCAAGAACAAAAGATGGAGATTAGTAAGAATCATTGAAAAAGCTAAGTAATGTTACAAACAGAATCAAGATTAAAGGTAGCTGATAACACCGGAGCGAAGGAGCTCATGTGCATCAGAGTACTTGGCGGTACAAGAAGAAGATATGCAAACATCGGCGATGTAATCGTTGCCTCTGTTAAGAAGGCTGCCCCCGGCGGCGTTGTTAAGAAGGGTGACGTAGTGAAGGCTGTTGTGGTAAGATCCGCTAAGGGTCTACGTCGTGAGGATGGCACATACATCCGTTTCGACGAGAACGCAGCAGTCATCATCAAGGAAGATAAAAATCCAAAGGGCACACGTATATTTGGCCCTGTGGCGAGGGAGCTTCGTGAGAAGGACTACCTCAAGATTTTAAGCCTCGCCCCAGAGGTACTATAACGGAGGTGTACGACGGTGAATAAGCTTCATGTTAAAAAGGGTGACACAGTCGTCCTTCTGTCAGGAAAAGATAAGGGCAAGCAGGGCAAGGTCCTCGCTACCAGCCCTAAGGAGCAAAAGATCATAGTTGAAGGTGTCAATATCGTAACCAAGCACGTAAAACCCCGCAGAGTGGGCGAGACCGGCGGTATCGTCAAGGTTGAGGGTGCGTTTTATGCTGCCAAGGCTATGCTTGTCTGCCCAACCTGCGGCAAGCCAACTAGAGTTGCTCATAAAATCCTGGCAGATAAGACCAAAATGCGTGCTTGCAAAGCTTGCGACGCAACATTCTAAGTGAGGAGGGTTAAAACATGGCAAGAACCAAAGAGCTATACAGAAACGAAATAGCACCTGAGCTTCTTAAGAAG
>JAEZWE010000150.1 GCA_023420435.1 Bacteroidota bacterium | reverse complement strand
ATGTGAGAACTGATCAATATGGTGGAAATTTCGAAAACAGAATTCGTTTTTTATTAGAAATTGTGGAGGCTGTAAATTCAGTTTTAGACGAAAATCATCCACTTTTTGTAAGAATTTCTGCGGATGAATATGCGGAAAAAGGATGGACTATTGAAGATTCTGTAAAACTTTCAAAAATTTTAAAAACAAAAGGAGTCGATTTAATTGATGTTTCCAGCGGCGGAAATATTCAAGGCGCAAAAATTACGCTTTTCGATGGATATCAAGTTCCTTTTGCTGAAAAAATCCGTAAACAAGCCGAAATTGCTACCGGTGCTGTTGGTTTAATAAAATCGGTAAAACAAGCAGAAGAAATTCTGCAGAATTCCCAGACTGATCTTATTTTTATAGCTAGAGAAATTTTGAGAAATCCTTATTTTGCGGTACAAGGAACTTTTGGAACTGGTGAAAATTGCTTTTTTCCACATCAGTACGATAGAGCAAAAATTTAAAAATTTTCAAAAGATATGGCTTCAGAGGATTATATGGCGACTTGCTTAATCAAGGAAAATTTCGGATTTGAATGTTTGGGTTGTGGAGCTCAACGTGCTTTTTGGTTATTAGTGCAAGGTGATTTTAAAGAAGCTTTCCATATGTATCCTGCGATTTACAGTTTGCTTGTTTTACTTTTTGTGGCTATACTTAGTTTTTTTGATAAAAAAAGAAGTTATAAGAAGGTTCTCATTTTCTTAGGAATTTTGAATTTTGTTATAATTTTAGTTTCATATTATTTAAAACATCCAGACTATTTTCAATAAAAAAAAACCGCCAAAAAGCGGTCTTTAGTTTTTCAATTTTTTTATTTTTTTGGAGGATAGTTTGCCATTATTTCGGCAACTATTTGTGGAATTTCCTTTTGCTTTGCTCGAGGCGAATCAACGGAAATACCACTTCCAATTCCTTGCCAAACCAACTTATTGGATTTAGCGTCTATTAAATCTAAAATTAAAGCACCTTCATTGTAATTGGAAGACCAGGTTCTGCTCATTCCAACTCCCCAACCAAAAGGTCCACCCCAACCGTAAACTCCATACGGATTCCTGTTTTGTACGTCCGTAATTTTTTTGTGATTGGCTTTTACATTGATAATTAAATCCGGATTGTCTCCCACAGAAAGACCTTTGGATTGTAGCTGTCTCGAAACTTCATTCAATACGCGATCTTTATCAATATCGTTTAATTTAAGATCGTCAATTCTAAGTTTATACGTTCTGTAATTGTTGAAATTGGCAGTTTCAGCGTAATCGGTCCTTACATTAAAAGGACTGCAGGAAGTAAATCCTAAAGTTGCTGAAGCCAAAAGCAAGAAAAGATATTTTTTCATTTTTTTAAGTTATTTTTTAGTTGGTTTCTTAAATGTGTCTGTTTTTTTGTCGTAACCATAAGGACAGTGTTTACAACCGCTTTTACAACAGTACCCACGTTTTAAATGAAATTTTTCCGTAAATACTTTATAACCTTGCTCGTTGTAATAAAAGTCTTCGTTTTCTTTGATGCTGTTGTTGTTCATTGGTTAAATCTTCAACGAAAGTTTTTTTACATTTGCTTTTATGATTTTGGTGTGTCAAAAGCTTCTCAAAAATACGAAAATTACCGGGATTACTCTTTTTCCGTTTATTTTGCTTAAAAAAGCAGAAGATAAAGACAATGCAGTGCTCATCAATCACGAGAAAATACATTTAAGACAACAAATTGAGCTGTTAATTTTGTTTTTTTACCTTTGGTATGTTTTGGAATATTGCTATTGGTTTTTACGTTTAAAAGACAGTTTTTTGGCGTATAAATACATTTCCTTTGAACGTGAAGCTTACGCTATGGAAGATGATTTGAATTATCTTGAAAACAGAAAAATCTGGAGTTTTTGGAAATATATAGGAATAAACGAATGATGAATTTCCCAATTTCTGAAGTTCCGATGATTGAAATTCCGATAAAAAAAGGAATTCACCTTTTCCTAAAAAGAGAAGACTTAATAGATGAAGAAATTTCCGGAAACAAGTATTGGAAACTGTTTTACAATATAAATGAATATCTTGAAAATCAACCCAAAAATCCCCGGATTATTACATTTGGTGGTGCTTTTTCCAACCACATTGCTGCTGTTTCTGGATTAGGAAAAAAAATAGAAATCCCAACTTTAGGGATTATTAGAGGTGAAGAATTGGAAAATTCTTTCACAGAAAATCCCACTTTAAGAAAAGCACACGAAAATGGAATGAAATTCCGTTTTGTTACCAGAAGCGAATATCGGGACAAAGAAAAATTAACAGAAAATTTAAAAAAAGAATTTCCAAATGCACTAATAATTCCAGAAGGAGGTAGTAACAAACTTGCTGTAAAAGGAATACAATATATGCTGAAAAATGAAACAAAGAATTTTAATTATCTTTGCAGCGCAGTTGGAACCGGAGGAACACTTGCGGGAATTTCGAAATATGCAGAAGAAAATCAGCAAGTTATCGGTTTTTCTGTGGTGAAAGACGAAAGTTTGGAAAGTGAAATTTTTAAATTTTCTGGGAAAAGAAATTTTATTTTAATTCCTGCAGAGGAAGGAGGTTATGGTAAAATTTCGGAAGAGTTGGTGAATTTCATTAATGACTTTAAAAAAAATTATGGAATTGCCTTAGATCCCATCTACACCGGAAAAATGATGAAAGGACTTTTCCAAAAAATTGAAGAAGGATATTTCCCAAATGGAAGTAGGATTTTAGCTTTTCATACAGGAGGTTTACAGGGAATTGAAGGAGCCAACAAAAAGTTAGAAAAACAAAACAGAAATTTGATTTTATAATCATCAAAATATTTGAAAAAAGTAAAATATGAAAAGACTTTTAGCGATAACAAGCCTTTTAATTTTATCAAAATTTAACGCACAAAATTGGAAAACTGACGATCAGTATATCCAAAAATTCGCACAATACGCCGTGGAAGAAATGGAAAAATATAAAATTCCGGCTTCCATTACTTTAGCACAGGGACTTTTAGAAACCGGTGGTGGACAAAGTAGATTGGCACAACAAGGGAAAAACCATTTCGGAATAAAATGTAAGGAAGATTGGACCGGAAAAACCATGAAGCATAATGATGATGCTCCAAATGAATGTTTCCGAGTTTACGACGATCCAAAACAGAGTTATGAAGACCATTCCATTTTTTTGGCGACCAGAAAATATTACGTGAATTTGTTCAAACTAGATCCCAAAGATTACAAAGGTTGGGCTCATGGTCTTAAAAAAGCAGGTTACGCAACAAATCCGCGTTACGCCTATATTTTGTTGGATAAAATTGAAAAATACCGCTTGTACGAATTCGATAACACGACATCAAAAGAAGTTTTGTTTACCGTGATGAAAATGTATCCTGCCTTAAAAGACGATAAAATTTTTATGGCAAAACTAAATCAGGAAAAAGTAACGCCGGAAGTTTCCAAAACTATTAAAGTTCCTTACAAACAGGAATCTTTTGCAAAAACGCAAAAAAGAGTAGAGAAAATTCAGGCTAAAACCAGAACGGAAATCTTGAATTCAATTTTAGTGAAAAACCATCCTAATGGTGGGATTAAATTTTTTGTGGTTCCTGAAGATATCGAACTTTCTTTAATTTCTCAGAAATTCGGAGTTTCCGAAGAACGTCTGAAAAAATATAATGAATTAGAGAAAAATTTGTTAAAAAAAAATCAGATTATCTTTCTTGAGCCCAAAAATACGGATGGAAATGTAGCAACATACAAAGCAGAAGTTGGAGAAACGATGCACGATATTTCACAAAAATTCGGGGTGAAACTGTACAAACTTTACGCAAAAAACAGGATGGATGATGGTCAACAACCTCGAGTTGGAGAGCTGATTTATCTAAAGGAACGAAAGCCAAGAAATTAATATTTCATAAATTTGCAAGATGCGCTGAAAAGCGTTTTCTAATTTTTCAAAAAAATCTTAAAAATGCAGTATCAAAGAAGTTCCGCTTTATTTCATGAGGCGCAACAATATATTCCTGGAGGTGTCAATTCTCCGGTAAGAGCTTTTAAATCCGTTGGTGGAGTTCCGGTTTTTATGAAATCCGCGAAAGGAGCGTATTTAACCGATGTTGATGATAATTCGTACATCGATTATATCAATTCTTGGGGACCAGCGATTTTAGGACATACGCATTCTGATGTTTTGGAAGCTGTTCAAAAACAAGCAGAAAAAGGTTTTTCTTACGGAACACCAACCGAGCTGGAAACCGAAATTGCAAAATTTATTATCGAAAATGTTCCGAATATCGACCAAATAAGAATGGTTTCTTCAGGAACGGAAGCTTGTATGAGTGCCATTCGTTTAGCCAGAGGTTTTACAAACCGAGATAAAATTATCAAATTTGAAGGTTGCTATCATGGACATTCCGATTCATTTTTGATAAAAGCAGGAAGTGGTGCTATAACCTTTGGAAACCCCAATTCTCCAGGTGTTACAGCAGGAACGGCAAAAGATACGCTTTTGGCGAGATATAACGATTTCGAACAAATTCAGGATTTATTTAAAAACAATGAAGGTGAAATTGCAGCCATCATTATTGAACCTGTAGCCGGAAATATGGGCTGTGTTTTACCGGAAAATAATTTTCTTCAAAATTTGAGAAAAATTTGTGACGAAAACGGCTCTTTACTGATTTTTGATGAGGTAATGACGGGTTTTCGTTTGGCTTTTGGAGGTGCACAAGAAGTTTTTGGGGTGAAAGCAGATTTGGTAACCTACGGAAAAGTAATTGGTGGTGGAATGCCGGTTGGTGCATTTGCCGGAAGAAATGAAATTATGGATCATTTGGCGCCAAAAGGTGCAGTTTACCAAGCCGGAACTTTAAGTGGAAATCCTTTAGCCATGAGAGCCGGATTGAAAACGCTGGAGCTGATTAAAAAAGATGAAAATTTTTACAAAAATTTGAATAAAACAACCGAAACTTTAGATTTTGAAATTGGAAAAATTCTGAACGAAAAAAATATTCAGCATCGAATTAACAGAAAAGGTTCTATGATGAGTGTTTTTTTCCACATTGCTGCGGTTTCCAATTTTGATGAAGCGCAAAATGCCAATCATTCGCTTTTTAATAATTTCTTTCATCAATTGTTAAAAAATGGAATTTATCTCCCACCAAGCGGATACGAAACATGGTTTATTTCCAATGCGATAAAAGACAAAGAAATTGATCAAACTTTGGAAGTCATCAGAAAGTTTGAATATTCTTAAAAGATAAAAAAAACTGGTTTGTAAGCAAACCAGTTTTTTTATCTACTATTTTAAAATTTTATCGGGAAGCAATCGCAATAGTTATTGGCATTACATAAGAATTGGCTTGCAGATTTTCATTTTTGAATTTGTAAATTAATTCTTTCATTACTTTTTCAACTTCTTCAGCGGCGTATTTGCAGTTGCTTTCTGCATGTACATTCGTTATTTTTCCGTTTTCTGCAATTTCAAATTTTACGGTAGCTTCCGTTTTACCGATAGCTAAGTTTGGACTTGCGTAATCGAAATTATCCGCCAAAAGATTTTTAAGTTCTGCAAAGTTGTTGTTGTTATGAATGTTTATTTCTTCAATAACATTTTTTTCTTGCGCAAAAGCTAAGTTAGTAAAGCTGAAAATAGCGATGAATACTGATGTTCCAATTATTTTTGATATTAAATTTTTCATGACTGAATAGGTTTATTGTTAACGTTGCATTAATAAATTCACTAAACAAACCTACATATTTAATATTGAAGTAACAAACTGTTAACATTAAATTAATATTGAAAATTGAAAATTTAATATTGGAAATTGTAGAAAAAATAAAAAAACACCGAATTAATCGGTGTTTCCTTTGATATGAATGAAAACTAAATTAGTAAACTAATTATAAGTTAGAAAGAAGGTTTACTCCATCAACAGTAGCCCAAGCTCCAGTAGCTAAAGTAGCGCCATTTGAAGTTGAAGAAGTTGTAAAGTTAGTTCCAAAACTAGCTGCTGTAGTAGTAAATGTAGAAGCTCCGCTTAAAAATTGATTATCAATATTCGACGATTTTACGTTCAATAATTTAATTTTTCCGGTTAAAACCTGATTATTATAAGTAGCTAAATCAAGAATTTGGATGGCACCTCCATTAAATGCAGACGGAGAAGTTTGGTTTTTATAACCATCAATAACGATATTGGAAAAATCTCCGTTTCCTTCTTTTTTAAACTGGAAAGCATCCAATTGAATTTCTCCTTGCGCTTCTGTAGTAGTTCCTGCAGCTCTTTTTAAAGTAATATTTTTTACAACAGGCCAAAAAGCATTGTTCACACCTTTTGCTTCAACTTCCATTCCGTAGTTTGCCACACCAGTTTGGTAAGCATACCAGTTCATGTTATTTTGTCCTTTCCAACCGTCTTGCCAATCGAAAGCATCATCACTGTTTCCGTAAGAAATTAAATTGGTTGCACTTGCTGTTCCTCCATAAAATTCAAAACCATCATCATTTCCTTTGTAAGAAACCAAGTTTTGAAGCGTTGTTCCTGAACCTACAGAATAGAAAGAAAATCCGTTATGTTCTTTGTTGTTGGTTTGAATAACCATTCCAGCATATTCCACTCTTACAAAAACTAATTTTCCACCATCATGAGCTTCATTTGCACCTCCATAAGAAAGGTTTAGTCCGTCTTCAGAAGTAGCAGTTTGTGGAGCAGGAGCTGAAGCTGAATTTACAATTGGAGCATCTCCATACATGATAATTCCTCCCCAAGAACCTGAAGTTTTGGATTTTTCTGTAAAAATAATTGGTTTATCTGCTGTTCCTACGGCATTAATTTTTCCACCTTTTAGAATTACCAAAGCATCTTCACCATTGGTTTTATCTGCAGTTACTGTAGAACCTTCAGCGATGGTTAATGTAACGCCAGAAGCTACTTTTACAATTCCTTTTAAAGTGTAATTTCCGTAAGGAAGTGAAGTGTTAGCTGTAATTTCACCCGTGATTTCACCCGTTGCTGGTTGAATGATTGGTTCTGTTGTAGTATCGTCTGAGCTACAAGAACTCACAAATAATGCTACAGTTGCTAAGCTTAAAAGAATTTTTTTCATTTTTTAAAATTTTAGTTCGATTTTTTTTTAATTATTTTTTAGAATGTATAACCTGCTGTTAAAGTAAATCCTATCCCTCTTTTGAAAGTTTTTATAGTCAAATCATTTTCGATGATATTGATTTTGCTGTCTTCACCTACTTGTATTTTATAGGTTGGATTTAAAATATTTTCAACCGCAAGCTTCAAATCCCAGTTTTTAGAAAGTTTATTTCCCCAGATGAAATCCAGTTTGTTAAAAGGCATTTCATAATAATGATCAATTCCACCAGTTCCTACTGCAAAAATTCTTTTTCCATAAGCGTTATAAACTAATGATAGGGTAGAACTGAAATCTTCCGAGAATTTTTTCTCATATTTTAAATCGGCATTTCCCATCCATTTTGATGCACCTTGTAGTTCTCTTTCTGTATGCGTTTCCTGCGCTAATAAAGGATTGATATCTACATCAGATTTTAAGAATGAGGCGTTAAATCCTATGGAAAAATTAGATAAGGCATCACTCAATCTTGTCAATTGCAGCATACTTTCTAATTCTAAACCATAAACCAAAGCAGATTTAGAGTTGATGTAGGTAATGGTTTGTCCACCACTTCCTGCAGAAGGAACCAACATTTTTTCGATAGGATTCGTGATTTTTTTTGCAAAAGCTGTAACTGCGAAAAGTTCTTTATTGGTTGGGAAAAGTTCGTATTTCAAATCCAAATTCAGGTTTTCACTGTTTTTGATGTTTACATATCCGTTTTCAACTGTTCCGTCCATATTTACAAATTCCAATGGGAAAGATTCCATGATCGTTGGTTCAGTAACCGTTTTTGAAGCAGATAATCTAATATTTCCTCTGTCTGAGTAAGAATATTTCACATTTAAAGCAGGTAAAATGTATAAATTGTTGATTTCTCTTACTTTAAATGGATCATCGAAAGAACCTGAATCTCTGTATTTTATGGTTTTTGTATTATTTTGAAGTCTTACACCAGCATTAACCAATAATTTTTCACCAAATCGATATGCTAAATCCGCATAACCTGCATTGATAAGCTGACGAAATTTCGTGTTATAATTGGCTTGTGAAGCTTCAGAATAATAAAAATTTCCTGCCATTAGATCGCTGTACAAAACAGAATCGATATTGTTAAGATTGAATGTAGAACCCGCTCCAGAAGCTCTTGAAACCAAAAATCTAAACGTAGTATCCATATCATAGATATTTCCGTTATAACCAACCGTTAATTTGTGTGAACTGTTTAAATCTTCTCCACCAAAATTCCAAGAATATTCTGCCAATCCTGACACTTGATAATTGGTATCAAAATCATAAAATTGTCTGAAAATACTGTTTCCAGCATATGAAACCGCCACATCTCCATTCGGTAATAAAGCGCCTCTGAAAGCTTTTCTGTCCGGAAGTTCGAATCTTGTTTTTGAAAATGAAACCCCACCTTTTACTTGATGTCTTTTATCATCGGTTATAGCGTGACTTGCATTTAACTGAGCATTTAAAAATTTGCTCATCATCAATTCGTTAGTTCTAATTAATCCGGTATTGTTGGTTGCGGAATTTGAATAACCAATTTGTGTAGAAACTGAATTTTCCGTAGAATTAACATAATAAACACTTCCTGTTAACTTCGTTTTTCCAAGTTTGAAATTCAAAGCAGAATAAAGGGTTTGATTCGTTAAGAAATTATTTTTGCTTGTAAAATACTTGTTGTCGTAATTTCCTTGGTTAATATTGAAAAAACGATCAACTCCTTCTCTAACTTGATATTTGTTATCGTAGTTTAACGACAAAATAAAGTTGATTTTTGAAGACAATTTACTGGAATGTAGATATCCAAAAGAACTGTTTAGTAAAGAAGTTACATTTTCTGTATCAAAACCGGATTTAAATGCAGAAACAGCATCTGCACCTTTTACATCCTGGTTTGCAGGAACTGATCCTAAAATTGCAGGAAATGCTCTATTATCTCCTGTAAAACCGAAGTAATCTTTAACACCGTTTTCACCTTTAGATTGTAGAAAATCTACTAAATTGTTATCAGTAGTATAGCCAACTCCAAAACTGATTTTATTGATGGGACGAATTTCATTATTCAATACAATATTGAAAGTTGCGCCTGCAAAATCTCCGTAAATATCAGCATTGAAGGTTTTATAAGTTTCAATGGCAGCAACAATATCTGTTTGAAACTGCTCCATCGAAATAATTTTTTTAAACGGATTGTTCGATGGAACTTGAAGTCCGTTTAATAATAAATTGTTGTAACGGTCTTCCAAACCTCTTACAAAAATTCCTCTTCCGTCAACTTTGGTAATACCGGTCATTTTGGTTAAACCTTCTTCTACATCGCTGATTCCTTTTCTTGAAATTTCTTCTGAACCAATCGATTGTTTCTGAATAATTGCTTTTTTCTGATCCAATAAAACGGCACTTTCAGATTTTCTGTTGTTGTTACCTTGTAAAATAACCCCTTCAATTTTTTGTTCTTTTTTTAGGGTGTCATTCTTTACTTGTCCAAAAAGTACAGTGCCGGAACTTATTAAAAATAAAACCCCTATACTTAATTTACTTACTCTCATTTTTTACTACTTTTTTTCTCACTGCAAAGAAATTGATAAGAAGGCTTTTGTTAGGTTTATGGAGTTTTAACTTTGTTTTAAATAATTTTAAACAAACAAGACGCTATGTTAAATATTTGTAAACTTTATCTTAGTAACATTTATTCAGCGCATTTTTAATTAATTTTGAACAGCTAAAAAGTTAAGATGAGCCAGAGAAAAATTCTTCTGATTGATGATGAACTGGATATTTTGGAAATTCTTTCATATAATTTGGAGAAAGAAGGATATCAGGTTTATACCGCCAATAATGGAAACGAAGGAATTGCCAAAGCAAAAGAAATAATTCCTGATCTTATATTATTGGATGTTATGATGCCCGAAAAAGACGGTATCGAAACTTGTCAGGAATTACGCCAAATAAAAGAATTGCAAAAAACTTTAATTGTTTTCCTTTCTGCACGAAGCGAAGAATTTTCCCAATTGGCGGGTTTTAATGCAGGAGCAAACGATTATGTTGTGAAACTCATTAAACCTAAAGTTCTTATTTCGAAAGTGAATGCATTGCTTCAATTAACAAGTCAGGTTTCAGATAACAGTAAACTCATTGAAATAGGAGATTTAATTATTGATCGCGATAATTTTAAAGTTTCAAAAAGTGGCACACCTTTTCTTTTACCTAAAAAAGAGTTCGATTTGCTTTATCTTTTAGCCTCCAATACCGAAAAAGTTTTCAAAAGAGAAGAAATTTTGGAAAAAGTATGGGGAAATGATGTTATTGTCGGGGAAAGAACCATTGATGTCCACATTCGTCGTCTTCGCGAAAAATTAGGAATCGATTCCATACAGACTTTAAAAGGCATAGGTTACAAATTAGTTGTGTAAATTTGTGAGATGAAGTTTCATCGCCTAGCCTTTCTTGCTGCTGTACTGCTTACTTTTGTAATGGTTGTAGTAGCCTTTATTTTCGATTATTCCAAAGAAAATCTTACCAATACCCGTTTTTTTGCACCGCTTATTATCAGTGTTTTGCTGATGGCTTTGATTAATTATTTTGTGGTGGATTTTCTTTTTAATTTTTATGGAAAAAGACAAATAAGAAGAATTTCAACGATTTTGCCGGAGGAATTTATGGGTGAAAATAACGACCCGTTAAATTTTAGAATTTTAGGTGAAAAAGTGACCGAAATGCACGAAAAAAGCGCTTCTGAAATCGATACCATGAAAGCCATGGAAACCTACCGTAAAGAATATGTAGGAAACGTTTCCCATGAACTGAAAACACCCCTTTTTTCCATTCAGGGATATGTGGAAACTTTGATGGATGGCGGAATTGATAATCTCAGTATCCGAGATAAATATTTAGAAAGAATTGATAAATCAGTGGAAAGATTACTGAATATTGTAAAAGATTTGGACAGCATTAATCAGTACGAATCCGGTGAAATCACACTGAATTTCACCAATTTTGATATCAATATTCTCGTCAAAGAAATTTTCGATTTGCTGGAAATGGAAGCCCAAAAAAAGCAAGCCAATCTTTATCTGCAAGCTTCCCAACCCCAAATTTTGGTTTGTGCCGATAAACAGAAAATTTTTCAGGTTTTAATTAATCTCATTTCCAACGCCATTCATTACGCCAATCGTGAACAAGCGCAAATTGTAGTAACTTCCACAATATTAAAAAACAAAGTCTATATCGAAGTGAAAGACAATGGAATGGGCATAAAACCGGAATTGCTTCCCAGAATTTTTGAACGTTTTTACCGTGTGGAAACCAGCAGAAACCGAAAAGACGGCGGCTCAGGATTAGGCTTGGCGATTGTAAAACACATTTTGGAAGCACATCAGGAAAATATTTCCGTGGAAAGTGAATATTTGGAAGGAACCAAATTCAGTTTTTTGCTTAATAAAGGAGTATAGAAAGGGCAGAAATTTAGTAAAATATTTTTTTAAAAAAAGTAATAAAATTCTTTTTCGTCATTTTTCATTTGTTTTATATTTGTACCGTTAAACAATAAAATTTAATCAGAAAAGAAAACAATGATTTACAAAATCCGTGTCATATTAGACACCAAAGAGGATATTTTCCGAGATATAGAGATTAAGGAATTGCAAACACTTTGGAATCTGCATTTGGGGATCATTAGCGCATTCAGTTTACAGGGAGAAGAACTTTCACTTTTTAATATTTTGGAAAGTGATGGAACGGTGGTAAAAACGATTCCTTTGGAAGATATGAGTGATGAAGGTGATGGCGAAATTATGTCTGATGTGTACATTAATGAAGCTTTTGAAAAAGTGGGCGATAAAGCGCAGTTCCAGTTTGGT
>JAEZWE010000126.1 GCA_023420435.1 Bacteroidota bacterium | reverse complement strand
GAATTACAGCATTATACCAAATACTGCAATCTTTTCCCATTTCTACATCGCCAATTATTGTTGCGGTTTCCGCTAAAAAAGTATTTTCACCAATTTGTGGTGTTTTCCCTAAAAGTTCTTTTATTAATGCCATTTAATTTTAATTTACCAATCTAACAGTTTAACAATGTACCAATTGAAGATTCTGCTAATTGTGCATTGTTAGATTTATACATTGTTACATTAAACAAGATAGACAAAATCTAACTTCCAACACTGGACTTCTAACTTGGTTTACGTATTTTTGCACTACTCAAATTTAATTAAAAAATGCGACAAATCATTATAGAACCTACAGCGAATCCAAAAGTAATGAAATTCATTGCGGACTATACTTTAATTCCAGGTTCACTAGAATTAGATCGAAATTCAGATATTTCAGAAATTCCTTTGGCGCAGGAACTTTTCAATTATCCTTTTGTGGACAAAATTTTCATCACCGCCAATTTTATTGCCGTTGCAAAACAAGATTTGGTTGAATGGGAAGCTATTTCCGAAAATTTAAAAAATGTTATTGAAGACGAACTTCTGGCAAATCCTAGAGTTTATCTTCAGAAAAAACGTGAAGCCTATCAAATTTATGCCGAAATGACTCCTAATCCGAATGTGATGAAATTTGTTTCCTCAAAAATGTTGTTGGATGGTTTTGTAGAAGTAAAATCCCGTGAAGAATCGGATGAAGTTCCTTTGGCAAATGCTATTTTCAATGAATTTGAATTTGCGAAAGAAGTTTTTATTTCCGACAATTTTGTTGCTGTTACCAAAGATCATTCGGTAGAATGGCATGAAGTGATGATTCCTACAAGAGCACTGATTGCTGAATATTTGCAAAATGGAGGCGAAATTTCAAAAATTGAACCTCAAAAACATGAAAGTCCGGTAGAAAAAATGATCAATCGTGATTATACCGACGATGAACAAAAAATTTCTGATATTTTAAATGAATATGTAGCTCCGGCTGTAGAAGGAGATGGTGGAAAAATTTCTTTAATGGAATATGATGAGGGATCCAAAACAGCAAAAATGCTATTGCAAGGTGCATGTTCCGGTTGTCCCAGTTCTACCGCAACGTTGAAAGGCGGTATTGAAAATGTTTTAAAACAGTTTCTTCCCGATTTAGTTGAAAATGTGGAAGCTGTAAATGGATAATTCGTTCAAATTTTAATGTTCAAAGTATCAAGTTGGAAATTTCAAATCTCAAAAATCAAAAATCAATTTTGAAAAAAGGAATTCTTTTAGTGAACCTTGGAAGTCCAAAATCCACCAAAGTTGAAGATGTTAAAGAATATCTCGATGAATTTTTAATGGATGAAAGGGTTATTGACTACCGTTGGTTTTTCCGGACACTTTTAGTTCGTGGAATTATTTTGAGAACACGTCCTGCAAAATCTGCAGAAGCCTACAAAACGGTTTGGACAGAGGAAGGTTCACCCTTAATTGTAATTACACAAAAAATTCAAAAAAAATTACAAAAATTGGTAGATATTCCTGTAGAAATCGGAATGCGTTATGCCGAACCTTCCATCGAAACAGGAATTAGAAAATTGCAAGAACAGGGCGTTGAAGAAATCGTTTTATTTCCACTTTATCCGCAATATGCAATGAGTACAACGGAAACAGTTGTAGAAAAAGCTGAAGAAGTAAGAAAAAAGAGTTTCCAAAATATTAAAATCAATTATGTTCAGCCTTTTTATAATCGGGAAATTTACATTGATTGTTTAGCGGAAAGCATCCGTGAAAAATTGCCCGAAAATTTTGATGCGCTCCAATTTTCTTATCATGGTGTTCCGGAAAGACATATTTATAAAACCGATCCTACAAAAACCTGTAATTTAAACGATTGTTGTTCCCGCGAGCAAAATCCAAGTCATCAGTTTTGTTACCGCCATCAATGTTATTCCACTACAAATTCTGTAATTGAAAAGCTTGAAATTCCTAAAGAAAAAACGGTGGTTTCATTTCAATCACGTTTAGGAAAAGATAAATGGATTGAACCTTACACTGACGAAACATTGGAAAATTTACCAAAAAAAGGGGTAAAAAATTTAGCGATTGTTTGTCCGGCTTTTGTTTCAGATTGTTTGGAAACTTTGGAAGAAATTTCTGTCGAAGGAAAGGAAGAATTTCTGCATGCAGGCGGCGAAAATTTCCATTACATTCCTTGTTTGAACGATGAAGATCGTTGGATTGAGGTCATCAAAACGCTTTGTGAGGAACGATTAAATGATTTTTACTTGGTCTAACGAATTGGTCTTCTTGTTTCTCCATAACCGATTAATCCATCATAATTTCTTCCAAAAGGTTGGTAGTACAGAAAGGCTTGGTATAAGTTTTCAGTCTGCCAAAAGCTACCGTTAATTTCACCAAAATTCAAATTTTCGCCGGCAGATTTAGTGGCTAAAATATAATTATAAAAACCTTGTTTCAGGTATATTTTCGCAATATATTGTTTTCTTTGCGGGTCGTAAAACATTTGATTTTCGTTGGAAGGTGTATAATTATTGAATACCCCTAAAACATAAATTTCTTTCTCCATTTTTTCGGAATCTAAAACAAAATAAACCCAAGAATAATCTGCTTCACGATCCGCATCACGTTCTTGTCCCAAGTCGTTTCTGCGGAAATAATAAGCTCCATTAACATCGGGTTGATATTGGTAATTTGCAGGATAAGCCCAAACTGGATGCAAATACGTTTGGTTTTGGCTATCTATCGTTTCCACAGCAGCCACCATATCTGCTGCCACAGAAATATTTTTATTGTCGAAATAATAAAATTCATTATTTCCTGGAAAAGCTAAATTCAACTGTTGAAAAAGCATTTTGTTTCCTAGTGTTGAGGTAGGTTTCAAATTATATAACCCATTTTCAAAATTATTATTTTGAACCACATTTAAAGAAATAGAATTGGCATTGCTTGTTAAATCCTGGAGATTAGAAATCGCCTGAACTTCCACTCTTTGGTTAATTTCGGGATTTCTGGGATCAGAAGTCCGTGAAATATTCAGTCCCAAGTTAGCCCCATCTTCCACCACATAAAATCTTTTAGTGAAAAGCGGTTTTGAAGCAGAATCTTTATAAACGATAATTTCAAAATTCCCGGAAATTTTAGGTTGAATTTTTTCATTAGGAAAAGTAAGACTGTAATGCGTGTATTGTTGTAGGGTATTAAAGGAATACTGGAAATCGTTAATCAGATCATTCAATTTTCCATTCGCAAATTCAGTATTGAAAAGGCCGTCATCTTGCCAATTTCTGTCGTAATGCTTAAAAGTATATCGATAAATTTCGGAACGGTTGGAAAGATCATCAAAACGTAAAATAAGTTTTTCACCAAATCGAATTACGGGAGTTTCGTCATTGGTTTGCGGATTAAAAAGCTGGATGCTTCTAATATCCTGAGCAAAAATAAACGACGACAAAAAAGTTAAAAAAAATAGCAATGTTTTCATTATCGCTAATTTAACGAAAATTAAGCCAAGTTTCATTAAAACCAATTTGTTAATCATTTTTAAAATTTATTTTTGCAGAATGTTACAGATTCAAAAATTTACCTTCAATCCGTTTTCGGAGAACACGTATGTCGTTTACAACGAAAATAAAAATGCAGTTGTCGTAGATCCTGGAAATATTCAGGATTTTGAAACCAATGCTCTGGAAAAATTCATTTCTGAAAATAATTTAACGGTAAAAAATATTTTACTAACTCATGCTCATATCGATCATGTTTTGGGTTTGCAATGGGCTTTTGACAAGTTTCATGTTCCTGTTTTATTGCATGAAATTGAAAAAGAAATTTTGGATAGAAATACTTTTACTGCAAAACAATTCGGGTTTTTTATGAAACCTTTTGAAGGAGAAATTCAATACCTTAAAGAAAATGAAATTTTGAAATTGGATGAAGATGAATTGAAAATTTTTCATGTTCCGGGACATTCTCCGGGTCATGTTGCCTATCATTCCGAAAAACAAAATTTTATTATTTCCGGCGACGTTTTATTTGAAGGAAGTATCGGAAGAACCGACCTCTACAAAGGAGATTATGATCAACTTTTGGAAAGCATTCGAACAAAATTATTTGTTTTGAATGACGAAACTCAAGTTTTTTCCGGACACGGAAAAGAAACAACGATTGGTTTTGAGAAACAACATAATCCGTTTTTAAAATAGATTGTAAGAATCAGAGCCGAGAATCAAGATTCGAGAACCGAGAATCGAGATTTGAGATTTTTTATTCTTGAATCTAGGCTCTTGGTTCTAATTTATTTCCACTTAATATTACAACCGATACTTGGTTTTTGCATATTTTCTTGAGCTTCACCAGCCAAAAGATTTTCGAAAGCGATAATTAAATCTTCTCCCGTAATTTCTTTGGAATTTCCCGGTCTTGAATCGTCCATTTGTCCACGATAAATTAAATCCAACTTTTCATCGAAAAAGAAAAAATCAGGTGTACAAGCCGCATCGTAAGCTTTAGCAATGCTCTGACTTTCATCAAATAAATACGGAAAATCGAATTTTCTGTCGACTTGGAATTCAATCATTTTTTCTGGAGCATCGTCTGGATATTTTTCAATATCGTTAGAATTAATCGCGATAAATTCAATGCCTTTATCGTTGTAATCTTCGTACAACTCTGCCAATTTATCAATAACATGCAACACAAACGGACAATGGTTGCACATAAAAATCACTAAAGTTCCTTTCTCACCTTTCAAATCATCCAAAGATTGGATTTCGTTGCTGTGAGAAGGATTTGGAAGTTCAAAAAAAGGTGCTTTTGTTCCTAAAGGAAGCATATTGGAAGGTGTTTGAGCCATAACTAATGGGATAATTTGTTGATGTGAAGATGCGATATTTAATTAGCAAAAATAAAAGAAAACTATCGGAAATAAAAATAAAGAAATTTGGATTATCAAATTATCACATCTTCACATCAACCCATTTAAGTATGATAAAGATTCTTGTAATGCGTTTTGATAATTTACCCAAAGGATATTTTCTTCTTTTCGGTACCAAGTAAGTTGTCGTTTTGCAAATCTTCTGGAATTTTTCTTGATTTCCCCAACAGCAAATTCAAGATTCCAAGTTCCATCCAAATAATTGAATAATTCAGTATAACCAACCGTTTTTAAAGCAATTAAATCTTTAAATTCTGTCAAATTTTTCACCTCATCCAACAATCCATTTTTCATCATTTGATCCACCCTAAGATTGATTCTCTCATAAATAACTTCGCGCGGCGCTTCAATCCCGATTCGGATGACGTTGAAATTTCTTTTGTTTTTCGGTTCGGAAACGATTTCAGAATATTTTTTTCCGGTTTGCCACATCACATCAATTGCACGTAACAATCGTCTTGGATTTTCTAAATCCACTTTTTTATAATATTCAAAATCCAAATTTTTCAAAATTTCCTGCAAACCTTCGATTCCTTTTTCCTTCCAAATTTCGTTGATTTTTTCTTGATTTTTTTCATCGGCTTCAGGAAGATCATTCAATCCTTCAATCACGGATTTTTCATACATCATACTTCCTCCAACCATAATTACAATGTTGTTTTTTTGAAAAAGTTCATTCAGTTTTTCCAAAGCATCCAACTCAAACTGACCAATCGAATAATAATCCTTCACAGATAGATTTCCAATAAAATGATGCGTAATTTCCGCCAGTTCTTCAGTTGTTGGAGCCGCAGTTCCGATTTTCATTTCTCGAAAAAATTGTCGGGAATCGCAGGAAATAATTTCAGTTTGGAAATATTTCGCTAAATCGATCGCCAATTTGGTTTTTCCAATTCCGGTGGTTCCAATAATAGAAATTAACGTTTTCACGTTGCTAAATTAAATTTTTATCTTTGTACCACAATATTTGCGTATGATTTTATCTATGACTGGCTTTGGAAGAAGCGAAGAAGTTATTGCAGGAAAAAAAATAGTGGTTGAACTGAAATCCCTCAATTCCAAAAGTTTCGATTTGAATATCCGTGTTCCGGTTCGTTACAAAGAAAAAGAATTTGAAATCCGAAAAGCACTGAATGACCGTATCATTCGTGGAAAAGTAGATTGCTATATTAATTGCGAAATTTTGGACGATTGCAACGATGTAAAAATTAACCAAAGTTTGATAAAATCTTACATGAATGCTTTGAAAGAATGCGCAAATGACGCTCCGGAATTTGAGTATTTAAAAATGGCAGTACGTCTTCCGGAAGCCATTTCTTCCCGCCCTGATGACCTGGATGAACAAGAATGGAACTTCCTGATGCAAAGAGTGGATGAAGCTTTGGATAAATTTGAATCTTTCCGAAAAACAGAAGGCGATATTTTATACGAAGAACTAAAACGTAATCTTCATAATATCGAAACCTATCTTTCGATGGTAGTTCCTTATGAAGGGGTACGTTTAGAAGCCGTAAAAGAACGTTATCAGAAAACTTTGAAAGAATTTGAAAATATTGATGAAACCCGTTTTTATCAGGAACTAGCGTATTACACCGAAAAACTGGATATTTCCGAGGAAAAAGTTCGCCTTGCACAACATTTGAAATACTATAATGAAGTCATGAAAAATGAAACATCCAACGGTAAGAAATTGGGGTTCATTGCTCAGGAAATTGGTCGGGAAATCAATACTTTAGGATCAAAAGCCAATCATGCAGAAATTCAGAAATTGGTCGTAATGATGAAAGATGATTTAGAAAAAATAAAAGAGCAAACCTTAAACGTACTTTAAATTTGTTTGATTTTTGTTTGATAAATTTGATTTTGTTCTATGCATTTTCAAATTAATTCAAACCAAATCGAACGATTTCAAACCCAATTTGATGAAGAAAGTCATTATCTTTTCAGCACCTTCTGGAAGCGGTAAAACCACTTTAGTAAAACATTCTTTGGAACATTTTCCACAACTTCAATTCTCCATTTCGTGCACCACAAGAAATCCTCGGGGAGATGAAAAAAACGGGATAGACTACCATTTTATTTCTCCTCAAAAATTCCGGGAAAAAATAAAAAATAATGAATTTGTAGAATTTGAAGAAGTGTACACCGACAAATATTATGGAACTCTAAAATTGGAAGTTGAAAAAATTTGGAATTCCGGAAAAGCCGTTATTTTTGATGTGGATGTAAAAGGTGGAATTTCTCTAAAAAAATATTTTGGAGAACAAGCTCTTTCAATATTCATCATGCCTCCTTCTATCGAAGAATTGGAACGAAGATTGATTTCAAGAGCCACAGATGATTTAGAAACCATAAAAACACGCGTGTCCAAAGCGGAAGAAGAAATGACTTTCCAAAAAGAATTCGACAAAATTGTGATCAATACCGATTTGGATACCGCGAAAAAAGAAACCGAAAATTTGATAAAAAATTTTTTAAACGCTTCAATTTAAGTAAGAAAACACATTATGAGCACAGAAACTTTAGATAAAGCAAAAGCCAACCTTCCTGTAAGAGGATTTTTAAAATTTGACGATTTGGTTATTCCGCAAGGAGAAGAATTGGTACAAGCTATTTTAGATTTAAAAAAAGAAAAAAATGCGGTGATTTTAGCGCATTATTACCAACCTGCAGCCATCCAAGATATTGCCGATTTTTTGGGTGATTCTTTGCAATTGGCAAGACAAGCCAAAGAAACCGATGCAGATATGATCGCATTTTGTGGCGTTCATTTCATGGCAGAAGCTGCAAAAATTTTAAATCCAAGCAAAAAAGTAGTTCTTCCTGATACACAAGCTGGTTGTTCTTTAGCAGATGGTTGTAGCGGAGAAGGTTTACGAAAAATGCGCGAAAAACATCCTGATGCTTTAATTGCAACTTATATCAACTGTAATGCAGAAACAAAAGCAGAATCCGACATCATTGTCACCAGTTCTAACGCCGAAACTATCATCAAATCTTTACCGGAAGATCGTCCGATAATTTTTGCTCCGGATAAAAATTTAGGAAGATATCTCATGAAAAAAACAGGTCGCGAAATGATTTTGTGGGATGGAAGTTGCATCGTTCACGAAGCTTTTTCCATGGAAAGAATCGCAAAACAATTGGCTGAAAACCCTGATGCGAAAATGATTGCGCATCCCGAAAGTGAAACTGCGGTTTTGGATTTGGCTCATTTTATTGGCTCCACTTCTGCCCTTTTAAATTTTGTTGAGAAAGACGATTGTGAGAAATTTATCGTGGCAACAGAAGAAGGAATTTTACACGAAATGAAAAAACGCGCCCCTCACAAAACGTTGATTCCTGCATTAGTTTTCGATGAATCTTGTAATTGCAGCGAATGTTTTTACATGAAGCGAAACACGATGGAAAAATTGTACCTCTGTATGAAATATGAACTTCCAGAAATTGAAATTGAAGAAGAATTGCGATTAAAAGCACTAGCTCCAATTGAAAAAATGTTGGAATTGTCGAAATCGATTAAATAAATTTTTGTACGAAGTAAAAAATACAATGTCAAATAGACTCAAATTTACATTGTACTTTTTACTTTTTACTTTCTACAAAAAACATGAGCTCAAAAATCTACCTCGAAGATCTCAAAATCTACGCTTATCACGGTGTTCTTCCCGAAGAAAATATTATCGGGACGTATTATTTATTAAATGTAGAATTGCACACCGATTTATGGAAAGCCTCAGAAACGGATGCTTTGGAAGACACAATTTCTTATGCAGAAATCAATGAAATTATCCATGAGGAAATGCAAATTAAATCCAAATTATTGGAGCATGTTTGCGGAAGAATCATCGAAAAAATTCATCAAAAATTTCCCCAGATTTCTTTCATCAAAATCAAACTCACGAAAACCCATCCACCAATGAAAGGGGAATGTAAAGGTGCCAGTGTGGAATTTGAGAAAAGTTTCAAATAATTTTAAATAAAAAAATCCAACCTTTTTTCGGTTGGATTTTCTATTATTTTCTTATCAGATCCAAATCTTCAAAATCAAAACTAAAATCGGTGATATCAGAAATAGGTTTCATTTTTGCGGAAATTGCTTTTCCGTTTTCATCATAAGTAAAGATTACAAAAGCATCTGCATCATAACTTCTATCGTCCCATTTTGCAATAAAAACGTTGCTAGAATACGGCAATAAATCGCCTTTCAATCTTGGAGAATTTTTGCTCACAATTCTGTATTTTTTCCCTGTTTGTGAAACCTCAACATCACCAAACCAAGGATCGGTATAAGTTCCGGTAATTTGTTCCGGCAAAATAGAATTTGCTGTAGATTTTGCAAATTTTTCAGATTTTTCGAAAATTTCTTTCTTTCCTTTTTCAAAATCTGCATTCATTTTTGACATTCTTTCACCATACATTTTCAGCCAATTTCTATCCGGAATTCCCAAATAAGCATCTTTTACAGAATTTGTAATCGTTGTAAAAGCAGCTCCACTTTGTTGATTGGTTAAAACCACAATTCCCAATTTCATATCCGGAATTAATGTAAAATGAGTTACAGTTCCTATTAAACCTCCGGAATGTTGCACTTGTTTATGCCCTTTTACATCGGTGATAAACCAACCCAAACCATAACCGTAATTTTGGGAATCGTAAGAATTTTTCAAAGCCATTGAAATCGGTTGCTGAATTTGCCAAAGCTGTTGAATTTGTTTGTCAGAAACCAATTTTTTTCCAGATTTTGTGGTAAAACCGTTATTTAAAAATTCTGCCCAAACCAACATATCTTTAATATTTGACATAATTCCGCCAGCTGCATTTGCCGTTTCATTCCAATCATGCGGAACTTGCACCGCTTTTCCGTCAACAGGAGCATGCGCATCAATAATATTTAAAATTTTTGCAGATTTTGCACGATTATAACTTCCGAAACTGCTGTTCATTCCAACAGGTTTCATAATATTTTCTTCTATAAATTCCGCCCAACTTTTCCCGGAAATTCTGGTAATTACTTCACCTGCAACAATGAACATGATATTATTGTAATCCATCGTATTTCTAAAACTGTGTTCCGGTTTTAGATAACGCACATTGTGAACAATGTCTTTGATTGTCAAATTCCCACCTTCCGGAAAAAACATTAGATCGCCTTGTCCAAGTCCAAGTCCGACTCTATGGGTAATCAAATCTTTCACAGTAATTTCTTGTGTTACATAAGGATCATACATTTGAAATTCAGGAATAAATTTCGTCACTTTATCATCCCAGTTCAACTTTCCTTGATCTGCTAATATCGCTAAAGCAGTTGCTGTAAATCCTTTGGAGTTGGAAGCAATTCCTACCAAAGTTTGGTCGTTCATTTTATTTTTTGTGGTTAAAGAAGCCACACCAAAACCTTTGGAATAAACAATATTGCCATCTTTGATAATTCCAACTGACATTCCCGGAACATCAAAAGTTTTTAGAGTATTTTGGATCAGATCGTCTAATTTTTTTTCTTCAATCTGTGCGAAAGAAAAAATTGAAAAAAGAACGAGAAATAAAGAGAAATATCGTTTCATAAAAAGGATTTTTGCGAATTTAAGTAATTTGTTTTTATTTTGGACCCGAAAATATTCTAATGACCAAAATCCTATTGCTCTCCGATTCCCATTCTTATCTCGACGACAGAATTTTAGATTATGCTTCAAAAGCTGATGAAATTTGGCATTGTGGCGATTTTGGAAATTGGGAAGTCATCGAAAAATTGGAAGAATTGGGCAAACCCTTAAAAGGAGTTTACGGAAATATCGACAACACAAAAATACGATCAGAATTTCCGGAGGTAAATCGGTTTTTCTGCGAAAAAGTGGAAGTTTTGATGATTCATATTGGTGGTTATCCCGGAAAATATACTCCTTTAGCAAAAAAAGAAATTTCCAAAAAAGCGCCGAAATTGTTTATTTCTGGACATTCTCACATTTTAAAAGCGATGTTTGATAAAGAAAATAATTTATTGCATCTAAATCCTGGAGCTTGCGGAAAAAGTGGATGGCATAAAATGAGAACGATGATGCGTTTCGAAATTGATGGTGAAGAAATTAAAAATATGGAAATTATAGAATTGGGGACAAAATGAAAATCGGAGATAAAGTAGCGGTAATCGACGAAGATTTATCCGGGACAGTAACTTCTGTTCACGGAAAAAAGATTGTTTTTATGGATGAACATGGCTTTAACCATCAATTTTCAATGGAAAAACTGGTTTTGCAAAATCCTGATTTGTATGAAAACATCAACGTCATTCAAAAAAAAGAAAAATCGAATCCCGTTTCAAAAAAACATAAAAAAAATGCTTTAGTGTTGGATTTGCATTTTGAAAAACTGGTTAAAAACCCAAAAGAATACGATGGTTTTGAACGGCTTTTCATTCAGAAGGAAAAATTGTTGGAAACCTTGGAATTTTGCAGAAAAAACAACCTCAAAAATTTGGAAATTATCCACGGCATTGGTGACGGAACTTTACAGAAGATGGTTTACGATGTGTTGGAAAGTCAGACCGGACTGGAGTTCCATAATAAAGAAATACTGCACCACCAAAGCGGTACAGTATTCGTTTTTTTGAAATAAATTTTTACTTAATCTTTTTTTGCTGGAGCAACATATTTGAAACTTGTTGCATAAAATTTTCCTTTTTTAATTTCGCCGGAAACTTTCGCTTTTTTAGTCATTTTGCAATAGCCGTCGTGTGCATGTGCAT
>JAEZWE010000107.1 GCA_023420435.1 Bacteroidota bacterium | reverse complement strand
CCTCTACGGAAATTTGCTGGCTTCTGTTGGGAAAATGAAGGTTAGTACGTTTGTTTCCGCATTTTCGCTTTTTTTGCTGGTGGTTTTTTCGCTGGTTTTAGTTCCGGATTTTCAGGAAAAAGGAATGGCTTTTGCCATTTCAGCCACGATGTTTATTAGCGGAATTTTATTGATGTTTAATTTTTACAAATATCTGCGAAGTTTACAATAAATTTTATCTTTGTGAAATGAAAAGAAACCTTTTGGCAGTTATTTTTGTAGCATTACTATCGGTAATTTCTTGTCGAAGTGAAGAGGATTCTTTGCAACAGATCGATCAAGTTCTTCATTTTTATATCGATTCTGCGGGAATTGATATGTTGAATGAAAATGTTTCCGGAGCCTACACTTCTTACAGTTTTAATGATGTTTATGGATTATCGGATAATGCTCCTGTTAGTTTCACAGAAGTTTTGGATGAAGATTCTTTGTATTATTTGAAATATGTCGCTGGAGCTAGGAGAATTGCAATAGATTCAACGGATACCAATCATAAAACACTTCAAAGTAAAATTGCGATGCAGTTTGTAACAAAAATAAATGATTCGGTAAGCAAAGTGCAAAATGACACTTTAGTTCTTAACTATAATTACACTCCTGAATTGTTTCAAATAAGAGAAGCTATCTTTAATGGAACCAACATTTTTACAAAAATTACAGGAAGTCCCAACATCATCAAAATCCACAAATAAATCCGTAAATTTGCGATTTGTTTCGAAGAAAATTCTGAATATAGAAACTTTGAATATCAAATTTTTTAAACATTGAACTTTTATGTTACAGGTTAATTTTTTGCGCGATAATAAGGAACGCGTACTGGAAGGATTGCAGAAAAGAAATTTCAAAAATCCTGAATTGGTGGATGAAGCTATTGCTTTGGATGAAGAAAGAAGAAAAATTCAGGTTGAATTGGATAATTTGAATGCCGAAAAAAATAAAATTTCGAAAGAAATTGGGATTTTGATGAAAGAAGGCAAAAAGGAAGAAGCAGAATCGGCCAAATCTAAAACTTCAGAATTTTCAGGCAGAATTTCTGAACTAGAAGTCCAAAAACCTGTAATTGAAACCAAACTTCAGAATATTTTATACCTTATTCCGAACATCCCTTACGATAAAGTAGTTGCAGGAACTTCAGCTGATGATAATGAAATTGTGTATCAGTCTCACGAAGTTCACGGACTAGGCGCAGGAAATATTCCGCATTGGGAACTTGCAAAAAAATACAATTTAATCGATTTTGAACTCGGGGTAAAAATTGCCGGTGCCGGTTTTCCTGTTTATTTGGGAAAAGGAGCCCGTTTGCAAAGAGCTTTGGTGCAATATTTCTTAGATTTTAATACCGATCGCGGTTATTTGGAGGTGAATCCGCCACATGTGGTTAATGAAGCTTCAGGTTATGGAACTGGTCAACTTCCGGATAAAGAAGGACAAATGTATTTTGTGAATGAAGACAATTTGTATTTAATTCCAACCGCAGAAGTTCCGGTGACGAACATTTACCGAGATGTTATTTTGGAAGATAAAGACTTTCCTGTTAAAAATACGGCATTTTCGCAGTGTTATCGTAGAGAAGCAGGAAGTTATGGTGCTCATGTTCGTGGGTTGAACCGTCTTCACCAATTCGAAAAAGTAGAAATTGTAAGAATTGAAAAACCTGAAAATTCTTACGCTGCTTTGGAAGAAATGGTGGAACATGTAAAAGGAATTTTAACCGATTTGGAGCTTCCTTTCAGAATTTTGAGACTTTGTGGAGGAGATATGGGTTTCACTTCAGCGATGACTTACGATTTTGAAGTTTGGAGTGCTGCACAGGAAAAATGGCTTGAAGTTTCATCCGTTTCCAATTTTGAAAATTTTCAGGCAAACCGTTTGAAATGCCGTTATAAAGCGGATGGAAAAACACAATTGGTTCATACGTTAAACGGTTCAGCAATGGCTTTGCCGAGAATTATGGCGGCACTTTTGGAAAATAATCAAAGTGAGGAAGGAATAAAAATTCCGAAAAAAATTGCAGAATATGCAAGATTCGATATAATCAATTAAAAAGATAAAAGCCGCAACTTGCGGCTTTTTTATTTGAAAGTAGTTCCACCAAAACGAATATCCTGTGTCCAACTATTTTTTTCTTTTTTCATAAAAATGACCGATTCTTTTTTTTGAGCAGAATTTTTTTGTTTCCAGTAATAAAATGGAACCAATACTTTTTCGCCAGAACGGTCAAAAATAATGCGTCCAAATTGAAACTTTCCTACAAAAGTCCTGTTTTTTGCAACTTCTTTATTGGTTTTTGTATAGTTGTCCGGAGTAAAAATTCTTGCAGAATCTAAAATTTGTTGTGATAAATTGGAATGTTCCGCTTTTAAATTTCTGGAGTTGAGCAAAACCTGAAATACTGGATTTTCGGCTGAAACGGCAAACAGCGTGTCTGAAAGCGAAAATTCAGGCATTTTTTTCAATTCAAAAGTTTTTTGAAATTTTTCCAAATCTTTCTCGCTCCAACTTCTACCGTATAAACCTTCAGCTTTTGCAATTTCTTCGTATTCTAACGAATTTGGAGTTAGCGATGATTTTAAAACGCTGTTTAATGCGGCATTAATCACTAAATATTCTTCTCTGGAAATTTTATCTATTGCTGATTTGTTGCAGGATACTACACTCAACAATAAGAAGAATAGCCAGATAAGTGTTTTTTTCATTCCAAACTATTTAAAAAATCCGTAAAAATGTTGAAAGTCAACAGAATAATTATTTTTATGGAAATGGTTTTCCATTAATTTTAGAGCGAAATATAGGTGTTGAAAAAAATTAGTGACAAGAAGTATGATCTCCCTGATGATGTTTCTCAGAATTGTTGTGGATTACTTTCATGCTTTCTTTTGGAGGGGATAAGTACGGAATTCCGAGTTCCATTCCACGAAGAATAAAAATTCCGCCCAAAACAATCATCATAACCGGAACAAATTTTAAAATTTTAATTCTGAAAGCTGTTGTCATCATGTTTCCAAGAAAAACTACTGCAAACATAAAAGGAAAAGTTCCCAAGCCGAAAAGTGCCATGAATAATGCGCCTTGCCAAATTCCGCCTGCTGCAAGAGAAGCAGTTAATGCCATATAAACCATTCCACAAGGGAGAAATCCGTTTAAAATTCCGGTAAAAAACCTCGATTTTAGATCTGCTTTTTGCAGAAATTTTCCCAAATTCATTTTCACAGAAAATAAAAATTTGGAAAGAAAAGGAATTTTTGATGCAAAATCTTTTCCACCAAAAGAAAATACAGCCATGATGATCAGTAGAATTCCTGCAATAAAGGTTAGATATTGTTGGAAACCCGCCATTTCGAAGCCTTTTCCCACAAAACCTAAAATTCCGCCCATGAAAGCATAGGTTACAATTCTGCCGAAATTATAGGTGAAATTCTGCAAATGAAAATTGATGGCTTGTTGTTTGGTTAAACCCAAGGAAAGTGCAATAGGACCGCACATTCCGATACAGTGAAACCCGGAAGCAAATCCTAAACCTAAAGCTGAAAGTAACAGCGCTGTTTCCATTTTACCAAACCAAATCGTAATCGATTTGAAAATTTTTGTTGTTAGTGGTCCACATCGTACGAAGTACGTAATTCCCTTTTACCAAAATATTGGCAGGAATAAAAAGGGTATTTTTTCCATCTAATTTAATCTCTCGTTTTACATCTAATTTTTGATCATCAGCACGGTGTAAATCGATCGTAAATTTGGAATTTTCATTATTGATGTCTTCCGGAAAGATCACTTTTATTCCTGATTGATCTTGGTTATATTTTGGTTTCTCAGGAAGCAAATCGGCATTGTTTTTAGCGTCGATTACTTTTTGATAAGCCAGTTCCTCTTCGTAATAATTTTCGGTAATCATTTCAGAATTTTGCTGTCCGTTTGGAAACAAAAAAATCATGAAAAGTATAAAAGCGATGAAAGATCCTAATGCGATAACAATACCATGCCCCCAAGAAAATTTTTTGAACATACTCAATTTTTAAAACTGTAATTTAAAAGGTCCTTCAAAATAGGTTTCATATTCATCTACTTTTTCTCCTTTTTCGTTATAAATTCCAATAACAATATTTTGTTTGGAAAGTTTAATATCATTTTCCGGAAAACTGATGTTGATGGTTCCTTTTTCCATTTTGTCCCGATTAACGATAATTTTATGATCACCACTGAAAGAAATACTTCCGTTTGCAGGTTCTTCCACTTTTATGGTGAGAATTTTTTTATCGTTTGATTTATTAAGAATAGTATAATTATACGTATTGGAAATTCTGCCGTCTTTAACATAGAATGAACTTCCTGCAGGTTTAATAAATTTAGCTTCCATTTCACCACGATTATAAAGCAAAAATCCTAAGAACCCTACCAATAGAGAAAGAACTACTGTGTAGGCTTTCTTTTTATTGGTAAATTTGAAAGGAATTTGTTTTTCAATTTCATCTTCTGTTGCATAACGGATGAGTCCTGGAGGAAGTCCGGTTTTTATCATCACTTCATCACAAGCATCGATACAAGCGGTACAGTTTACACATTCCAATTGTTGTCCGTTTCTGATATCAATTCCTGTAGGACAAACTACAACACACTGGTTACAATCAATACAATCTCCTTTTCCTGCCGCTTTTCTGTCTTCTCCTTTTCTCCATTTTGCGCGGTTTTCTCCACGTTTATAATCGTAAAAAACATTGATTGTTTCTTTATCAATTAAAACGCCCTGCAATCTTCCGTAAGGACATACCAAAGTACAAACCTGTTCTCTAAACCATGCAAAAACAAAATAAAATGCAGCAGTAAAAAGAATCATCACCATAAAATTGGTGGTATTTGCAAAAGGACCTTCCTGCATAATCCTGAAAACTTCTTCATATCCCACAATGTACATGAACATAAAGTGGGTAATTATTAAAGAAATTAATGCGAAAATTGACCATTTTAGTCCCTTTTTCCAGATTTTTTCAGAATTCCACTCCTGTTTATCAAGTTTTATCTGTTTGTTTCTGTCTCCTTCTATGGCATATTCAATTTTTCGGAAAATCATTTCGAGGAAAATGGTTTGTGGACAAATCCATCCACAAAAAATTCTTCCAAAAACGACCGTAAATAAAATAATAAAGACAATGGATGCAATAGCTCCCAATGCTAAAATAAAAAAATCCTGAGGGTAAAAAGGCTGTCCAAAAATGTAAAATTCCCGATCCAGAACATTGATTAATAAAAATGGATTCCCGTTGATTTTCACAAAGGGCAAACCAAAATAAATTAAGAGTAGTATAATGGTTACTATATACCGATAATTGGTGAATTTACCATGAGGCTTTCTCGGAAAAACCCATTTTCTTTTCCCGGATTGTTCCATTGTCCCAACGGAATCTCTGAAGGTTTCAGGATCTAGAACCTGTCCTTGTCCACCTCTGTAATTAATATCTGTTTCCGACATTTCTACTTGATGAATTGTTTAATGTGTTTTAACAAATTTACGAAATAGTAATGGGTTATGGATTAAAATAACGTTTTAAAATTTCTAATTTTTGTCAGTTATAAAGCAAAAAAAAAGCCATTTGGAAATGGCTTTTAAAAATTATTTCTTTTCCCAGTTTGCAGGATCTCCTTGTGGAGCAGCTCCACCTTCTGCAACGGTAATAGGTTTTTTCTCTTGGTTAATGTGATATACATAAGCAGCCACATTTTGAATATCAAATCCTGTTAATACTCCATTTTTACCCCAAGCTTGCATTGTGGGGTTATTTGTAGAACCGTTTTCAACCATATAAAATACATTTTTGAAAAGTGTTTTTTCGGGTTGGTTGATCCAGTTGTTATCGGTTAAGTTTGGTCCAATTCCTCCTTTTCCACCATCACCATGGCAGGAAACACAGTTGGTTTTAAAAACTTCCTCACCAGCGGAAATATTATCTGCCGAGTAAACCGCATTGTCTATGGTTGGAGGAGGTGTATCTTTCATCCATTGTTCAATGGCTGCAATTTGTTCTTTATGTTCAACTTCATATTCTTTAACAGGATTTGCAAAATCTGTAAAAGCATAAGAAATGATGTAAACTACGCAATACGCTACCCCAAACCAAAATAAACCTAGCCACCATTTTGGAAGTTGATTATCCAGCTCCATAATTCCATCAAAACCATGATCAATAAGAATGTCTTTTTCTTCAGTTGCAGACTGTTTTTTGAATGCTGAGTTCCAAAGACTCTTAAAATAAGGTACTTTCTTTTGTTGAAGATATTCCGCCTGAAGTTCAGGAGTTAACTTTTTGAATTTATCATTTTCAATTAAATCTCCTATTGCATTTTGAATAAGTGCAAGGATTGCACTTATCATTGCAGTACCCCAGAAGTAAGGTGATTTCAAGAATGAAGCATCTTGAATAAACATATAAAATACAATATACAGTAATACTAAAATAATCAGTATGGTAATATATACGGGAGTTCTTTGTTTCATAACAGTTTAATTTTTAAAAATTCAACGGTTGATCATCATCTAAAGGAGCTTTTTCTTCTTCCTGATAGTGTTTCTTTGGTCTGCTGAAGACATAAAGAATCAATCCGATAAAGAAAGCCATGAATATCAGCAAAGCAATGGTTTGGTAAAGCCCTGCATTTTCGCCGTTTGAAAGGATGTCTCTAAAACTTTGAGGAATCATGTTGCTTCTTTAGTTTTAATGATTATTGTTTAAGGATTACTTGCGGTTTTAATTTCAGTAGTTTTAATATCTGTTCCCAATCTTTGAAGATAAGCAATTAATGCGACAATTTCTTTCTTTTCAAGTTCGCCTGCTGGTCTTTTTGCATAAGCTTCTTTCAAATCCGGAGCTTCATTAAAAATATCTGAAACAATTTTTTTAGCTTGATTATCCGCCCAAACATTGGCAGTGTCAACCTCTGCTTTGGTGTAAGGAACATCAAACGTATTCTTCATCAAATTCAATTTGTCAACCATCAAAGATCGATCTAAATCATTGGCAATTAACCAAGGATAACGAGGCATAATGGATCCTGCGGAAGTAGATCTTGGGTTGTACATGTGTTTATAATGCCAAGAACTTGGATTTTTACCGCCTTCACGATGTAAATCCGGTCCTGTTCTTTTAGAACCCCAAAGGAAAGGTCGGTCATAAACAAATTCCCCAGCTTTAGAATATTGTCCGTTTTTACCGTTGAAACGTACTACTTCATCACGGAAAGGTCTAATAACTTGTGAGTGACAAGCATTACAACCTTCACGAATATATAAATCTCTACCTTCAAGTTCTAAAGGTGAATAAGGCTTAACAGCTGCAATTGTCGGAACATTATCTTTTACCGTTAAAGTAGGAATTATTTGTATGGCGCCACCAATAGCCACAGCTATGAAAGCTAATACTGAAAGGTATAATGGCATTCTTTCTAACCAAAGATGAGTTCCTTCACCTTCTTTTCTGGAAGTTCCAATATTAGCTAAAGCTGGTGCTTCTGCAGGAACTTCTTTTTGGAAAGATCCACTTCTAACAGTTCCGATTACATTCACTACCATTAAAATAGCTCCGGAAATGTAAAGTAATCCTCCTACAAACCTCATGATATAATAAGGAATAATTGCAGTAACAGTATCTAACCAGTTTTTCCAAAGAAGGGTTCCGTCCGGATTGAACTGTTTCCACATTAATCCTTGGGTAAATCCGGCAACATATAATGGTACAGCGTAGAAAATAATACCTAAGGTTCCTAGCCAAAAATGCCAATTCGCTAATTTTACAGACCAAAGTTTAGTTCTCCACATAATAGGAAGCAAGTAGTAAATCATACCAAAAGCCATGAAACCATTCCATCCTAATGCTCCAATGTGAACGTGTCCAATTACCCAATCGGTAAAGTGACCAATTTTGTTTAAAGTTTTTGTTGCTAAAAGAGGTCCTTCGAAAGTTGCCATACCGTAACAGGTAACAGCAACAACAAAAAATTTCAAAATTGGGTTTTCTCTTACTTTATCCCAAGCTCCCCTTAATGTTAATAAACCGTTCAACATACCACCCCATGAAGGCGCAATAAGCATTATTGAAAATCCAGTTCCTGTAGCTTGTACCCAAGCCGGAAGCGCAGTATATTGTAAGTGGTGAGGACCAGCCCAGATATATACGAAAATTAGGGACCAAAAGTGAATGATGGATAATTTATAAGAAAATACAGGACGATCTGCTGCTTTAGGTAAAAAATAATACATTAAACCTAAAATAGGTGTGGTTAAGAAAAATGCAACCGCATTATGACCGTACCACCATTGTACTAAAGCATCTTTTACACCTGCATAAGCGGAATACGATTTTGTAAATGTTAACGGAACCTCTAAATTGTTAAAAATATGGAGCATTGCTACCGCAATCCAAGTTCCGATATAGAACCAAATCGCAACATACAAATGACGTACTCTTCTTTTAGCAATAGTTCCAAACATGTTGATTCCAAAAATAACCCAAACAATAGTAATTAAAATATCTATTGGCCATTCATGTTCAGCGTATTCTTTTGAAGTGTTAATACCCATTAAGAAGGTAATTACCACGGCAACAATCATGAATTGCCATCCCCAAAAGTGTATCCATGAAAGCGTATCACTCCACATTCTGCTTTTTAAAAGCCTTTGGGTTGAATAATAAAATCCTGCAAAGAAGCCATTACCAACAAATGCGAAAATTACAGCACTGGTGTGTAACATTCTTATCCTTCCAAAACCAAATGCCCCTTGAGAATTAATTAAACCTTCAATGTTTCCGGCAGCTAAACTTTTCACCGTAGGATCATCTGTTCCTAAAAGCCATTCCGGCAATTCCGGATAAAAAAGCATTAATGCGGCAGTGAGTCCAAGCAAAAATCCTACGATACCAAAAACCACGGTGGCGTAAAGAAATGCACGGACGATACCATTGTCATAACTAAACTTTTGTGTTTCCATATAAACTAATCACTATTTTTTTCAGTTTTTTGTTCTATTTCGGTTTCAGGATCTTCGGGATTGTCTTTATCCAAAAGTATTCTTACTGCCGGCGATTCATCATCTTCAAATTGTCCTTTCTTTGCATTGATGACAAATAAAATCAGGAAAACTACTGCCAGCGAAACACTACAAATGATCATCAGGTACAGTATATCCATCTACTTAGCAAATTTAAAATATAAAGGCGCTCAAATTTAGTGAAAAATAATGATTTTAGTCAGTAAACGTTAAATATTGTTAATTTAAAACGGGTCTAAATTGTAAATTGATTCTTTAATTACTGATTTTAAAATATTTGGTGGAGCGTAACCATGTGGCTACAGATGTAAATGCAACCACCGTAATTGAACTTATAGGCATCAAAATAGCCGCAACTAAAGGAGAAAGATTTCCCGATACGGCAAATGCTAAACCGACAATATTATACAGAAAGCTTATGATAAAAGTAATTTTCACAATAATGATGGCGTCTTTTGACAAATCAAAATATTTTTTTATTTGGGTGAGTTTTTCACCATTCATAATAACATCAGAACTTGGCGTGAAAGAATTGGTGTCGTCTGCAATAGCAATTCCCACATTGCTTTGTTTTAAAGCACCTGCATCATTTAATCCGTCTCCAAACATGGCAACAATTTGATTTTTTTTCTGCAATTCTTGAATGTAATTGAGCTTTTCTTCAGGACTCTGGTTAAACCGCATTTCGGCTTCGTTTTTCATTATATGTTGAAGCGTTTTTTCTTCTGAAGAATTATCTCCACTCAGAATCGAAATTGAATATTTTTTGAGCGATCTGAACATTTCATCCAGTTTTTCACGATACTCGTTTTTGAAAACAAATTTTCCAAGAAAAAGATTGTTTTTAAGGATATATACCGCAGTTTCAAAATTTTGTGATTTTTCGCCAACAAATTTTGCGGAGCCTATTTTATAATGATTTCCACGAACATTTGCTTCATAACCTTTTCCCGCAAAATCTTTGAAATGTTCCACAGGTAAATATTCATCATGTATCTCTAAAAATTCATAAAGCGATTTTGATAGAGGATGATTAGAATTTTTTAGCAATGTTTTGATATTTTTTTGATCAAATTCACTCAAATCATCACCGAAATAAACAATAGTCGATTTTTTATGATGGGTAATAGTTCCTGTTTTATCAAAAACCAAAGTATTTACTTTAGCTAATTTTTCAATGGTTAAAGTGTCTTTTACATAAAATTTATTACGACCCAAAATCCTCATGATATGTCCTAGAGTAAAAGGAGCAGAAAGCGCTAATGCACAAGGACACGCAACAATGAGAATGGCAGAAATTACCTGCCACATTTTTTCGGTATCAATACGATACCAGTATATTCCGGAAATCAAAGTGATTCCTAAAATGATGAAGGTGAAATATTTGCTGATATTATTGGTGATACTGTCTAATCCATTTTCATGTTTTTTAAAAGCTTCTTTATTCCAAAGTTGGGTAAGATAACTTTGATCTACATTTTTTATCACTTCAAGTTCAAGGATGGATCCACTTTGTTTTCCTCCGGCAAAAATTTTATCACCAGGTTTTTTGGAAACGGTAGCACTTTCTCCCGTAATAAAGGAATTGTCGATATTTCCATCACCATTAATTAATATCGCATCTACCGGAATAATTTCCTGATTACGAACCATAATTCGATCACCCACTTTTAGCTCGGAAAGTAAAATATTTTGCTGCTTTCCTTCAAAATCTACTTTGGTAACAGCAATGGGATAAAAAGATTTGTAATCGCGGTCGTAAGAAAGTGCGCTGTAAGTTCTTTTTTGAAAAGTTTTCCCTAAAAGCATGAAGAAAAGTAAACCACAAAGCGTATCAAAATATCCAGGGCCATAATCTGTTAAAACCTCGTAAATGCTTCTAAGATAAAGAACTAAAATTCCCAAAACAATCGGTACATCGATGTTTACAATTTTATTTTTTAAACCAAACCAAGCCGATTTAAAATAATCTGAAGCAGAATAAAAAACAACCGGTGTTGCCAACAAAAACATAATGAAACGAAACAGATTTTTATAAGAATCCATGTATTGATCATTGTTACCGAAAATTTCATGAGCATATTCCGGATAACTCAGAAACATTCCGTTTCCAAAAGCAAAACCAGCGATAGCAAGTTTTATTAAAAGAGATTTATCCAGTTTTTCTTCTTTTTTGTCGGCAGTTTCAAGATTGATAACTGGTTTGTAACCCAAATTGGTTAATAATTTTGCAAGTTCGCTCAATTTTATTTCATGATGGGAAAAAGAAATTTGCAAAGTTTTTCGGGTGAAATTTACCTGTGAAAAACGAATATTTTTATTCAGTGTATGCAAGCTTTCGAGAAGCCAAATGCAGGAAGAACAATGAATTACGGGTATTTTGAAAGTAACAATGGTGGTGTTTCCCTCGGAAAAATCGGTCACTCTTTCAAAAATTTCAGGAGTGTCGAGATAATCAAATTGCGTGGAATTTTCATCGGGTTTTGTTCCTGCATTTTTATTCAGTTCATAAAAACTTCCGAGATTATTGAGGTTCAAAATTTCGTAAACCGATTTGCAACCATTACAGCAAAACAGTTTATCATCAAAAAGAAGACGCTCTTTGTTGATATTTTGGCCGCAATGAAAACAGTTTTCCGACACTTTTTCAGGATTTGAACTTGCAAAATTATGACAATTTTTTTTGCCTTTCGGTGGGAAATAAGCTATTTTTGCTGATAAAAGTCATATTTATGTCATTAGAAAAACAGGTTGCTGTTGAAGAAGCATTGCAACATGCGTTTAACGAAGACGAATTAAAAAAGCGCCTTTCAGAAGAAGATTTTAAAAAATATTTAGATTCCAAAGAAATTTTAAATTTTCATAAAGGAGAGGTTATTTTTGAAGATGGAGAACATCCTAAAGGAGTTTATTTTATTGAGAAAGGGACCGCAAAGCTATCAAAATCCGGCGCTTATGGAAAAGATCAAATTTTGAGATTTATAAAAGGAGGAGATTTAATCGGTTATCGTTCCATGCTTTGCGGAGAAAATTTTCAAGCCAAAGCGGAAGCTATGACGGATATTCAGTGTACTTTTTTGCCTTCTGAAATTTTTATGGGACTTCTAAAAATAGATTCCGGTTTAGCATTTGCCATGATGCAGAAAATTGCCTACGAATTGGGAGAAAGTTCTAATACCATCACTTTTTTGGCTCAAAAAACCGTTCGTGAAAGGTTAGCGGAAGTTTTGCTTTTGTTGGAACAAAAATTAGGAACCGATCCTGAAGGTTTCATCAAAATTTCATTGACCAGAGAAGAAATAGCCAATTTAATAGGAACTGCTACAGAAAGTGCCATTCGTTTAATTTCTGAATTCAAAGCTGATCATTTGGTAGAAACGGATGGAAGGAATATCAAAATTCTCAATCACGAAAAATTAATGAAATTGGGACACGTTGCACTTTAAATTCAAAGTTCAAAGTTCAAAATTCAAAGTTGAATAAACCATAAACCCTAAACTTTAATCCAAATTATGTCTGTACATACTGAAATAAAAAAAGTAACCACCGAAACTTTGCGAAAAATGAAATTCGACAAAGAGAAAATTACTATGCTTACCGCTTACGATTTTACGACCGCAAAAATGGTGGATGCAGGAGGAATTGATGCGATTCTTGTAGGAGATTCTGCATCCAATGTTATGGCTGGTTTCGAAACGACGCTTCCAATCACTTTAGATCATATGATTTATCATGCACAATGTGTGGTTCGTGGCGTAGAAAGAGCTTTGGTTGTGGTGGATTTGCCTTTTGGAACTTACCAAAGTAATCCGGAAAAAGCACTGGAATCTGCAGTAAGAATTATGAAAGAATCTGAAGCGCATGCTATAAAACTAGAAGGTGGTGAAGAAGTTTCAAAATCAATAAAGAAAATTGTAAATGCCGGAATTCCTGTAATGGGACATTTGGGTTTAACGCCACAATCAATTTATCAATTCGGAACCTATAAAGTTCGTGCAAAAGAGGAGGAAGAAGCTCAGAAATTGATTCATGATGCTCAACTTTTGGAACAACTGGGCTGTTTTGCTTTGGTTTTGGAAAAAATTCCAGCAAATTTAGCGAAAAGAGTTTCTGAAAGCATTAGTATTCCTACTATTGGAATTGGAGCTGGACCTCATTGTGACGGACAAGTTTTAGTATATCACGATATGGTAGGAATGAACAAAGATTTTTCACCAAAATTTTTGAGGAGATATTTGGATCTTTATTCTGAAATTACTGGTGCTGTTGCGAACTACGTAAAAGATGTAAAAGAAGTGAATTTCCCGAACGAAAAAGAAAGTTATTAAAATGCAGAATACACAATCCATACAAGGAATTTTATCAATTGGGGCGCTAATTTGTTTAGCCGTAGGTTGGTTTAATCTTTTTTCGCCGCAGGTAAACCATATTTTATATAATATTGTTTTTTATGTTTTAATTGGATTGAGCTTTTATTTCGCGGCTTCAAGTTATCCAAATAAAAATTATCAATACATTTCTTATGTAGCTGCAGCTTTGTGTATTGTTGGTGCTTTTTTACCAACTAATTTGGCTTTTCTAAAAACCATTGGACTTTTTGCGGGGGTAATTTTAACTTTTGTTGCAAGACCTCAACCTAGAAGATAATTTTAATGAGCACATTAAATCATCAATTCGAAAAATCCCAAATCCTTTATGAAGACAATCATCTTTTGGTTATTAACAAAAAGGTTGGACAATTGGTTCAGGGTGATAAAACGGGAGATGAATCGTTGCTGGAACTCATTAAAAATTTCATTAAAAAACGGGACGAAAAACCCGGAAATGTATTTTTAGGTTTGATTCACCGAATTGATCGTCCTACTTCCGGTTTGGTGATTTACGCAAAAACTTCAAAAGCGCTTTCTCGACTAACCCAAATGGTGAAAAACAGAGAAATTAAAAAAACATATTGGGCAATTGTTCCAAAAGAAATGATTCCTCAAAGCCAAAGATTGGTTCATTTTTTAAAGAAAAACGAAAAAAATAACAAAGCCATTGTTTTTACAAAAATTACACATGGTGCAAAAGAAGCGATTCTTACTTATAATTTGATTAAAGTTTTGGAAAATTACCAACTCCTCGAAATCGATTTGGAAACAGGTCGTCATCATCAAATTCGGGCGCAACTTTCTAAAATTGGCGTTCCCATAAAAGGAGATTTAAAATATGGTGCTCCAAGATCAAATCCTGATGGTGGAATTTCGCTTCACGCAAGAAAATTGGAATTTCTTCATCCGGTAACCAAAGAAAATATCGAGATTGTAGCACCTGTTCCACAAAATGATGCAGTTTGGAAAGCATGTGAAAATTAAAAAAGTTGGAAAATTTTTCCAACTTTTTTTAATTATATTAAAAATTTGAAATTAAAAGTTATTGGCCCTGATTCATCAACCCGCCGTTGTCTTCTTTCTTTTCTTCATTTAGTAGGTTAGGATTTTCTTTGGCCAATTTGTTTTTGGTTGGGATTTTGTAATTCAGGGAAATTCCGAAATTTCTGGTGTCGTATTTATTACTTAAAACCACGTTTGGTTGCGATGCAATGGAACGGAAAGCCATTTTGGAACCGTTGAAAACATCATTCGCAAAAACAGAAACATTCAAACGGTCGTTCATGAATTTTTTGGAAAGTGTAATATCCAAATTATTTCCAATCGGTTTTATGGCTTCAAAATAATAGTAATTTCCTTTTGGCGGAATCACAAAATAATTGGCGGTAAGTTTTATATCTTTTGGTAAAATAATCTGCGACATCAAATTCATCATCCAGAAACCTTTGGTGTCGAAATTGGAAAAATTATGCTTCTGATAAGCTGCATAAACATATAAGAAATTAATTTTGTCCGGATTGAAATTAAACTGCATAATTTCTTTCAAAGGTTTTGTGAAAATCATAAACGGAATCGGGAGTCCGACGTTGAAATTTTGAATTTGCATTTCCGCTACATTTTCTTGTCTGTTTTGGATGTATTCATTCTGTAAACCAGAGTTTGGATCGGTAATTTTTTCTCGCGTTACAATTTGCGTCACCTGATTTTTTGCAGCACTTACACCGTAGCCAATAAAAGCATAATCGAACATCGAGATTTTTGCTTCGTAGTTGTCATAAATAGTGGGTTGAATATTCGGATTTCCATAATTTACGGTATTTCCGTTTTGATAAATCACGTTATTTGGATTCAAAGCAGAAATACTTGGAAGTGAAATTTTCTTGTTATAATTCAAAGAAAAATAAATTCTCGGAACAAAATTGTACTGAATACTTGCATTAGGAAAAAGTTTGAATTTTTCGAAAGGCAATAATTTTTTTTCCACAATAGTTCCGGTGGAATTATCTCTGGTAATTCCCGAAATGTCATAGTTTTCGGCTCTTGTTCCGACAATAAAATCGAATTTTTTCAATTTTGCCTGTAGTTCAACATAAGTTGCAGCATTTTGTCTTTCATAATCAAGGTTGGTAATTCCAAAACTTTCGGTATCAAAAGCTAATGATTCGAACTGGCCACCAAAACTTACTTTTCCATCATCCAAAATTTTTACAGGCTGCGAATAATCTACTTTTACGGTATGAACATTCATATCTGTATTGTTTTCCAAATTGTTGAAACTGTTAGGAAGCGTTGAAAACAATGAATTTTGCTCGAAATCCGATTTGGAATTGCTGAAACTGTATTTGAAATCTAACTTTTTGTTTTTGTCATCAAATCTTTTTTGGTAGGTTAAAACGGCTTCGTTTCTAAGATTTAATGTTCTGGTATAATCATCACTTTGATAAGGTGTTCCAAAAAAACTTCCTGTACTGTATGTATTTCCATCGTTGTTGTTATGATAAATATCGTAATTCAACAAAAGGCGGTCTATTCCAATATCAAAGGTTAAAGCTGCTTTTGCAAAATATCCTCTTCTGAAATTATCAGAAAATGTGGAGGAAAGGTTATCGATTTCTCCCAGCATCATATTTTCACGATAGTTTTGTCCAACATTCAACTGCCATCCAAAATATTTATTTTTTGCATTTAAGCTTAAAGAATTATTGGTTCTGCTTCGCAATTTTTCATAATTAGAAAAACTGTAATTCCCGGAATAAGTTGCGGTTAAATAATTTTTTGCAGTTTTTGATGTAATGATATTCAAGATTGCACCACCTGCTGTAGCCGGGAATTCTGCTCCGGGTTGTGTGATAATTTCAATTCGGTCAACAGAATTTGCAGGAAGTCCTTCCAAAAATGAAGTAAGTTCGTTGGAAGTGATGTTTAAAGGTCTTCCATCCATAAAAACGGCCAGTAATTTCCCTTGATACATCATTCCTGCAATATCGGTTACCACAAGTCCGGGCAATTTTTTTACGCCTTCCATTAAAGTACCGGAGTTGAGTTGGGGTTGTTCAGAAAAATCAAAAATAGTTCTGTCTGCTTTTTGTTCTACCGCTTTTTTTGTTTTTGTGATGGTAACTTCGTCAATTTTAGTTTCTCTTTCTGTTTTTGGTTTTTCTTGCGCATAAGAATAAAATGATGCCGCAACAGAAAGTAATAGTAAACTTCTCTTCATGTTTTAAATTTTTCGGGGTGCAAAATTAATCAATTGTTTAGTAGGTTAAATATGATTTTTGTTACATTCCCAAATAAAAAAACCGCTCATTTCTGAACGGTTTTAATATTTAGATTTTTAAAATTCTTAAGAATTTTTTGCTTCTTCTGCAATCAGATTCAAAGCAGAACCTGCTTTAAACCAACCAATTTGCTGATCGTTGTATGTGTGGTTCGTTAATATAACATCTTTGCTTCCGTCAGCATGAACAAATTCCAAAGTCAATGGTTTTCCTGGAGCGAACTGATCTAAATCCAGGAAATTCACTACATCATCTTCTTGAATTTTATCGTAATCTGCTTTGTTCGCAAATGTTAAACCAAGCATTCCTTGTTTTTTCAAATTTGTTTCGTGGATACGTGCGAAAGATTTTACCAAAACGGCCTTCACTCCCAAATGTCGTGGTTCCATTGCAGCATGCTCTCTTGAAGAACCTTCACCATAATTTTCGTCACCTACCACAATCGAAGGAACTCCGGCGGCTTTGTACGCTCTTGCTACTGCAGGAACTTCGCCATATTCACCAGTTAATTGATTTTTAACCTTATTGGTTTCCATGTTGTAAGCATTTACAGCGCCAATCAACATATTATTAGAAATATTATCAAGGTGACCTCTGTATTTCAACCATGGACCTGCCATAGATATATGATCGGTAGTACATTTTCCGAATGCTTTAATTAAAACTTTTGCACCTTCAATATTTTTTCCGTCCCAAGGTTGGAAAGGTTCAAGCAACTGAAGTCTGTCAGAAGTTGGAGAAACAATCACCTGAACTCCGGAACCGTCTTCTGATGGCGCTTGATAACCATTGTCACCAACATCAAAGCCTTTTGCAGGAAGTTCAAAACCATTAGGTTCGTTTAATTTTATTTGTTCACCACTTTCGTTGGTTAAAGTATCGGTAATCGGGTTGAAATCCAATCTTCCAGAAATCGCAACAGCAGCAACCATTTCCGGTGATGCTACAAAAGCGTGCGTATTTGGATTTCCATCCGCTCTTTTTGCAAAGTTTCTGTTGAATGAGTGAATAATTGAGTTTTTCTCACCTTTATCTGCACCTTCTCTGTCCCATTGTCCGATACAAGGTCCACAAGCGTTGGTGAAAATTCTTGCGTTTTCAAATTTTCTGAAAGAATCCAGGAAACCGTCTCTTTCTGCTGTAAATTTCACTTGCTCAGAACCTGGGTTGATTCCCAAAATTGCTTTTGGTTTAACGCCTTTTGCAACCGCATCTTCAACGATGGAAGCCGCTCTTGATAAATCTTCGTAAGATGAATTAGTACAAGAACCGATTAACGCCCATTCTACTTCAATTGGCCATCCATTTGCTTCTGCTTTTGCTCTAAATTCCGCAACAGGAGTTGCCAAATCCGGAGTGAAAGGACCATTCAAATGTGGAGTTAATTCAGATAAATTAATTTCAATCACTTGATCAAAATATTGTTCAGGATTCGCATAAACTTCAGCGTCTCCTGTTAAATGTTCAGCAATTTTATCAGCAGCATCTACAACATCCTGTCTTCCTGTGGAAGCCAAATATCTTCTCATGGAATCGTCGTAACCGAAAGTAGAAGTTGTTGCTCCAATTTCAGCGCCCATGTTACAAATTGTTCCTTTTCCTGTTGCAGAAAGCGATTCTGCACCTTCACCGAAATACTCAACGATGCAACCAGTACCTCCTTTTACGGTCAAAATTCCGGCAACTTTTAGGATAACGTCTTTTGCGGAAGTCCAGCCTGACATTTTTCCGGTTAATTTTACCCCAATTAATTTCGGCATTTTCAATTCCCAAGCCATTCCTGCCATAACATCTACAGCATCTGCGCCACCAACACCGATGGCAACCATTCCTAAACCTCCTGCATTTACAGTGTGAGAGTCGGTTCCAATCATCATTCCTCCTGGAAAAGCATAGTTTTCCAAAACAACCTGGTGAATAATTCCGGCACCCGGTTTCCAGAAACCAATTCCGTATTTATCGCAAACAGAACTCAAGAAATTAAAAACTTCAGAATTTTTGTTTATACCTTCCTGCAAATCCGCTTCTGCGCCCACTCTCGCCTGAATCAAGTGATCTGCGTGAGCTGTTGAAGGAACAGCAACTTTCTTTTTTCCGGCCTGCATAAACTGCAAAAGCGCCATTTGAGCTGTTGCATCCTGCATCGCCACTCTGTCCGGAGCGAAATCGACATAAGAATTTCCTCTTTCGTAAGCTGCGGTTGCATTACCTTCCCAAAGGTGAGCGTAAAGAATTTTTTCTGACAGTGTCAAAGGCTTTCCGACAACTTCTCTTGCTTTTGCAATACGTTCCGGATAGCGTTCGTACACTTTTTTAATCATATCAAGGTCAAAAATCATATCTTGAATTTTTTTTAATTATCTTTTTGAATAAAGTTTGCCAAAATTACAAAATTCTACAGTTTTATCGTGGAGATTTCATTTAGAATAAATATAAATAGCATCAAAATTATCTATGTTTTGAACAATAAATTTTAGTTTTATTCAGTTCTTTTAATTTATTTGGCAAAAATTTTGTAAAAAAGGCCATTATGAGGTATGTTTTTTTATTAATTTTCTTTTTGTTTTCAGGGGTGGTTTTATCACAAAAGAAAAAAAATGTTACTAAGAAGAATTCAGCAAAGGTTATTAAGAAGTTTAATGATTCTGATTATATAAAAATTAATGATTCTGTTGCTGCTCTAATTCCTTTTAAAATAGATGGTAAATTCGGGTACAAAAATCAAAAAGGGAAAGTTTTAATTGAACCGATTTATTCAAATGTTGGCTTTTTTACAGAAGATTGTAATATTTTAAATTCTCCAAATTCTAAGCTAAGAAAATTTGGATCAGAAGATTATGCTTCTGTACGAGTTGATGGCATTGATTTTAGAATTGATAAAAGTGGTAAAAGAGTTTATCAATTTAAAGATTCGGATTTAGGGAAATGTGAAAATGGGTTTAAAAAACAGCTTTTTCATGGGTACATGAAAAGTGGATTTTACGGAATAATTGAAGATGCAAAATTTGAAAACCCTGAAGATTACAGGCATTATCAAATATATCCGCAGTATCAATACGTTCATATTTTGGAAGGAGATGATTTAAGAAATCCTATGATTATCGCTTCATACAATGATAAATTTGGAATTATTGATATTCATAACAGGATTATTGTACCTTTTAAATATGAAGATATTAAACCTAATTTCAGTTGGAAGTTAGCCCGGCTTTTCGAAGTGACAAAAGATGGTGAAAATTATTATTTTATTGATAACCAGAACAGAGCTTACTAAAAATTTGAATTTCATAAATTTGTAAAGTTTAAGCTTCGCATGAAATTTTATTATTTATTTTTTTGTTTTATTCCTTTATGTTTTTTTTCGCAGAACAGTGCGGAAGAGAACCTTTCTGTTATTATTTCCAATGCGACATCAAACAAGAGTAAGGTTATTGCTGATTTAATTCCTAAAAAATCTAAAGGATTGTATGGTTTTATCAATCAGAATTCAAAAATGATGATTCCGCCAAAATATACGAATGTTGGTTTTTTTACAGAAGATTGTACGTTGCTAAATTCTCCAAAAGCAGCTGTTAAAAAGTTTGGTTCTGCAGATTATGCTTCTGCCATTAGAAATGGAAAAGACGTAAAAATTGATAAAAACGGAAGAACAGTTTACGAAGTTAAAAAAGCCGATTTGGGAAAATGTACCCATGCTTTTGTGAAACAAAAATATTATGGTTTTTCTGAAAATGGGGTTTTTGGAATCAAAAATTCTGAAAATCATTACAAAAACAGCATTCAAATTTTACCACAATATCAGTTGGTGCATATCATGGAAGGTGACGATTTGGAAAATCCTATGATTATTGTGGTAAAAAACGATTTATTCGGTGTTGTAGATAAAAATAACAATGTTATTGTTCCCATTATCTATTCAGATATCAAGAGAAATTTCAGTTGGAAATTGGCCGGACTTTTTGAAGTTACCAAAGACGGGAAAAATTATTTTTACGTAGATGTTAAAAACAACCATTATTAAATAATATTTTTATAATTTTGCGCTCAGAAATTTAAGGGGTGCTGCAACTGTTTTGTGGCTGAGATGATACCCAATGAACCTGGAACAGGTAATGCTGTTTAGGGAAAGATAATTTGATGATGAGTTAATGCGCTAATGTGTTGGTTTTTATTTTCACAACATCACCACATTTGAAAATCACCATATTATCACATTAGAATCTGCCTCTTTTATTCAATTAATCATAAAAATTAAAAGAATGAAAGGATTTTTTATTTTGGGACTTTGCGTAAGTCCAGCGGTGTTTTATGCACAAATTCAAAAAGATTCGATAAAAGAATCTCAAATTCAGGAAGTAAAATTAATTCAAAGACTTCCGGTTGCCAAAGAAATTATTAACATCGAAAGAGATCTGGATCAGAAAAATCTGGGTCAGGATTTACCGATTTTACTGAAAAATCAAACTTCGGTAATTTCCACTTCCGATGCAGGAAACGGAGTAGGTTATACCGGATTTAGGATTCGTGGTGTTGGTGGAACTTCCATTAATGTCATGATGAACGGTGTTCCTTACAACGATGCAGAATCGCAAGGAACTTTTTTTGTGGATGTTCCGGATTTAACAAGCTCTGCGTCGCAAATTGTTATTCAACGAGGAGTTGGTACTTCAACGAACGGAATTTCTGCTTTTGGAGCAAGTGTTAATGTAATTTCTAAAAATCCTGAAGATCATTTTTACTTAAAATCGGATAATAGTTATGGTTCTTTTAATACCTATAAATATTCTGCAGAAATAGGGAGCGGAAAATTTTGGAAAAATCGTTTGAGTTTGATGGGACGTTATACCAAAATTCATTCTGATGGCTATATTGACCGCGCTTCTTCCAATTTAGATTCCTACAATTTTACCGCACTTTTTGAGGAAAACAAAACCCAACTTCGATTAATGGCTTTTGGAGGAAAAGAAAAAACCTACCAAGCCTGGAATGGTATTGATAAAGCAACCTGGGAAATCAATCCAAAGTTCAATTATTCCGGAGCAATTTACGATGCAAATTGGGAAAATATTGTAGGATTTTATGACAACGAAACCGATAATTACAGACAAAATCACTTCCAAGTACTTTGGAATCAGGGATTAAGCAAAGAATGGAATTTGGAAACCACCCTTCATTATACGAAAGGAAAAGGGTATTACGAAAATTACAAACAGGGAGATCCTTTTTTGAGATATAATTTGCCCAATCAAGGATTGGAAGAATATTCCGATTTTATAAGAAAAAAATGGTTGGATAACGATTTTTACGGGATTGTTTCTACCCTTTACGGAAAATTTGAAAATTTGGAACTGAATTTTGGAGCAGTAGGTAATCAATATTTTGGAAAACATTATGGTGAGGTTTCCGGTGTTTATTTTCCACAAATTCAGGAGCATGAATATTATAGAAACCGTTCTTTGAAAAGTGAAATT
>JAEZWE010000089.1 GCA_023420435.1 Bacteroidota bacterium | reverse complement strand
GTACCATACTCATACATTCCAGCAGAAGTTCCTCCTAAAGTATTGAGCCATCCTAAAGGCATAATTAAAGAATTTCCGATAAATCCAGGAGCATTGGATGTTTCGATCGTAGTATTATAAAATACGGCTTCACTGGTATTGGCTAACCAAGGTCTTCCGAAATAACCCGGTTTAGCACGGTAAACAGAAGCTGTTTCACTACCGGGAATTGCAGAAACAACCGAACACTCATACATTAAAAATCCTCTCCCCGAACTTTGTTGAGCTGCCGTAATGTATGATAAATCATTGGACGCATCACTAACATTCATCGCTAAATTGGATTTATAAAAAACAGCATCCATTCCCCCAAAAATAAAATCTACGGCTCCCATAATATCTCCTTTATAAATCGCAACTCTTGCGCCTACTCCACCAAAAAAGGAATCCTGTCTTCCCACAATTCTGCATTTATATAAAATAGCTTTATCAGTACCATTCGCAAAAGCAATGGCTGCAGCTCTTTCTACATAGGATTTATTTTGAACGGTTGTACTACCAACAAGTGTCGGTCTTACACCCGGACTTCCTGTAATCCAAAGAACTACGGTATCTTGGGATTCTTTTGTAGAAATGTACTGATTAAAAGAATTTTCAATAATTACTTGATCAGCAATAAATCCGTTTGCTCTTACCGTAACAGTAGCATTCCAGTAAGAATTATTGGTCGTTCCAGCACCTACATTAGCATACGATACACTTCCGTTCTGCTGATTAACTGCCAGAGTTTGCTGATTCCATTTTTGATTGTTTGCCATACTGTAATAACTGTAGCCATGTCCATAATAAGAGGTAATTCTAACCGCATTTGCAGAAATATTTACTCCATTGTTTAACAATTGTGTACTAGGGTTACTTGAGGCATTTTTTATGGTAATATTAGGCTGTGTAATATCCAGCATTTCTTCATAATTTCCCGGATCTACTAAAATAGTCACTCTTTCTAAGTTAGGTCTATTCATGTAAGATACAGCTTGTAATGCATCATTAATAGTTTGATAACTTTTATTGGTTCCTACGGTTAATGTAGCAGCAAAAGCTAAACTTGGAATTGTCTTTATTTCTGTAAAATATGATGTGGAACCTGCAGCTCCACCTACAGAAATAGTAACATTACCGGAAATATTCCCTGTGTAAACCTGTTCTTTGCTTTCAATGATATTTGTTGAGTTTGAAGAAGTGGAGATGGTTGAACCTCCATCAATCGTAAAGTTGGCAGAATAATAATAACTAACCACCACTTTTTCACCAGCTTGTACCGGAACTAAAATACTGGCTCCAGGTTTTGCCGTTAAATGTCCGGAGCTGGTAACCGTGGTTATTTGTCCGTTCAATTGCATTCCTTTGTAATAAGTATTCGTGGTACTATTAATCAGTTGATCATCAAAACTCCAAACTTTGACTGGCTTAAAGGTTAAGGATTTATTAACCGCAGTATTATTGATAACCAAATTGGAAGTTAGGGCTAATTCAACAGGATATAGATCTAATCCTAATGCACTTACAGAATAAGTTCCGTTTCTTAATGCTATAGAACCTAAATTAGTAAAGGTATAACTGTAAGAAGGTTCATTCAAATTCGTGAATTTTAACTGCAATGCACTTTGTTGTGTCACATCCAAACCTGTAGTGTTAATGGTTACCGGAAAAGTAGGTTTGGGAGAAAATGTAAGATTAACTGTGGTATTTTGAGACGGAATATTAAGGGTTGAAGGTGATAAATTAAAATCATTAACCCCTGTTGCTGAAATCGAATAGTTAATATTAGGTTCTAATTGTACTGTATAAGTTGAATTAACAGAATTTACAGAAGGTGCAGGAACATATACTGAACCACTGGAAGGATCTGGAGTAAACGTTAGTGAAAGATTGGAAATAGTGGTTCCCAATCCAGAAATTGTTCCGGAAACAGTATATAAATTTGCCGTAGAAATAGCGATATTATGATTAACAGTGGGCGTTGTAACACCGGTCGTATTATAGGAATCTCCTGTGCTAATTAAAAAACCGCTTGCATTTACAAGACTGAGATTATATGTATATCCTACAGGAATGGTAACAGTATAGTTTCCTGAAGAAATATTAGCTGTCCAAGTTTTACCGGCAGCATTGGTGAATACTACAGAATAACCCGCAGGAATTCCCGACGCCTGAGAGGTATCAATAGTTCCAGAAACGGTGGTATATACTGCCGGTTTTCGGTAAATTCTGTAAAAACTGGCTTTTCCGTCAGCAGAATAAATTTTATAAGTACTGGATTTTTTTGCTACAAATTTAGCTTCTGTTACGGAACCACTCGCAAAAGTTACCGGAAAAATATCAGATTGTGCATTGGCTACATTTTCATCAACAAAATTGAGATTTCCGGCAGCATCCGTTCTCGAAATTACGGTTATTTCATCGTCTTCAGTAAGTGTCATTCTTAAAAAACGGTTGGTTGGTATTCCTGCTGATAAATTAGGGGTTCCATTACTATATAATCTTCCGTTATATGTACTTACACTGGCAACATTGGCATCATATCTTGTTAAAGCTGTATTTATCGTTCTTAAACGGTCTCCACTGTTTCCAACCCAGGAAAGAATTCCTGCAGAAAAACTTGTCGGAAAACTAACTCCAGAACTGCCGGCAACGGTTCCTGAAGGATAAAAACCATTAATTATAGTTTCTGAAAGTTGATTATTAAAAGTTGCCGGATCTAATTGCGTAGCGCCAAAATCCCAAACATCAGTATTTTGTGCCGTGATTTTAAATGGGTTTAAAATCATGATAAGAACCACTAAAAGTAATTTTGTTTTCATAATCAAAATAATATAGTAATGTAATCGATTGCACAAATATAATTATTATTTTGATGTATTGAAAACTTTTTATCAAAAAAACATTTTAAGTTATTAAAATGTAAGATTTACAAAGAACTTTTCCATTTATCGTATTTTTTCAATACTTCTTTAGGCTCATTGGTGTACCAGGCATATCCATTTCTTCGTTCAAAACTGATTTCTGCAACCGTATTTTTCTTTTTACCAGTTCTGTCGGTAAAGAATGGTTGGTTATTATCCAATTCCATAAACCTTGCCCAAAGTGGCTCTGCATCAATATTTTCAACAACTATCAAATCCGTTTCATCTCCTTTTCCGGTCGATTTTTTTTCCAACGAAATTCCAATAATTTTGGTCTTTTCAAACCAATTTTTTGCACTTTCTACCGCTGTAATAATTTCCTTAGAAGGATGTTCAATGGACATGAGAAGTAAGGTGATTTTTGCAGATTCTTTTCCGCTTAAAGAAGGTAATTCAAAAGCTCTGGCTTTGGCAGGTTCCAATGTATTTTCGTCGTGTTGAGCACACCATGCTGTAAGAACCCCATTTTGTTTATATTGGGTTTTCAGAATACAATCGATACCTTTATTAAAAGAATTTTCAGACATTTTTATAATGAATTCCGAAACAGGGATAGACGCAAAAATTCCTTGTCTGTCTTTTACACTTTTCAATAAATTTAAAACATTTACCATCGCATTATCGTTATACGTAATGTGCGTGTAATAACCTTCCTTTAATGGAAAATATTGCGGCCAACCTCCATTGGGATATTGCGAAGCAATGAGATAAAGCAAACCTTTTTCAAACGCTTCCTGGTATTTTGGATGAGGCTGTGCTTTATACATTTTGGCTAAGTACAACATTTCTTGGGTCGTTGCTCCATTGTCTATGGTAGAACCTTTAGCCTCGGTTTTTAATGTTTCTAATTCGCTTTTTTTGCTCGGACTCACTTTTTCCTGCATTTCAATATTTTTTGGCCAACCTCCTGTATTTCTTTGATAGAGTAAAACATTTTGTGCGATTTCCTGAGCTTCGGCAGTGGCAAACCAGGTTTCATCTTTATTTTCTACTATTTTTTTCCAAGATTTTTTTTGATCCTGAGCATTTAAAACAGTGGAAAAAATAAACAGTACCGTACAGAAATATTTCAGTGTTTTTTTCATTTTTTTTTATTGTTAATGATAATCCATTTTTAGTAATAAAGACCTGTTGTGCATTTAGAAAATAATATATAATTCAATGATTTACATTTATTTTTTATTTTAATTAACAAATACATAAACCAAATAGGCTTTTCCATCGTGATCCCAAAGTGGTGCTAGATCAATCAGTCCATTTCCTTTTTTAATGAGAATCGGTTCCGACCAATGGTCTTCTGGAATTTTTGTTTTTATCAAATAGAATTCCAAAATCAGGATCGGGATAAAAAATGTAAAATTCACCTTTATAAAACCGATTACAGGGTGCCCAAACTCCTTTTCCGTGTTGGACTTCACGATAAACTTCTTCCGGAACATTTCTTTTACGAGCGTAATTAATAAGTTTCCAATTTACTAAATCGGAAGATTCCAAAATCGGAAGTCCGGGAATACTGTTGAAAGAAGAAGCGGTCATATAATACATATCGCCTACTTTCACCACATCAGGATCGGAATAATAGCTGTATAAAATGGGATTGGTATAAGTTCCGTTTTCATTATCGGCATCCCAAATTTCTTGACTCTTTAAGGTAAGAGAAAAAGAAATGAAAATAAATACTAAAAATTGAAAAACAAACCTCATTAAAGAATAAATAATTTAAAAAAAATAAAAAACTTGCCATCATTTTTTTTTACATGATGACAAGTTTCCTGTTAATATAAGAATGGTTAATATTTTATAGGACTAATATCCGTAATCATTCACTAATTGTCCGTTGCTGGAATCCAGAAAAACTTGCCAAATTGGCCACCATTGTTTCGTGTCTGGATCATTTTTGTAAAGAGAATTGATTTTAGAATCGGTAAGTGTTGTCCAAGCAAAAGAGGTATAACCTGCGCCTGGATCTGTAAATTCACCTCTGTTTAAACCATAAATTTGCAAAGTTACTCCATCTGCTGCATATTTATAATATAAGGTGGATGGAACATCAGCATAACTTCCCGTTCTATTTTTAAGATCTGTCATTTTTATTTTTGCTTGAGCAAGATTGGCTCCCAACAAATTCCATCTTATCAGCGCTTGTTTACGCTCCATTTCTCCGGTAAATTCAAATTTATGCTCTTCTGTAATAGCATGAAACATTGCAGCTTTAGAGCTTAGCGTAGCCATATATGCATCTACTTTTGTTGCTTGATCTGCTGCAGCGAAAGCTCTTTTTCTAACCTCTCTTAAATAGGGTGCTGCTGCAGTAGGTCCCTGTAATTCATTGGCGGTTTCCGCTGCCATCAATAAAACTTCAGCATAACGCATATAGATTTTGTTAACCCCGTCATCGTTGGTAGATGTTACAAATCTTGACATCCATTCATAACGGTATTTTCCAAAATACCAACGGTTTAAAGCTCCTAACTGTTGTTTTGCGATACCGTTGACCGCAGCTCCCCAAAGATAAGGAACACAGGTAACATCTCTTCTCAAATCTTTTACATCATAATCATAAAAAACGGTGGGTAATGGTCCGGAAACGCCTCCTCTGTTAGATCCATTAGCATGAAACTGGTCATTGGAGGTATGGCGCACTGCAAATGTAAAGAGTACTCTTCCTCTACCTGCTCCAAAAGGAATTTCCCAAAGAGATTCTTGTCCGGCAGTAATAACTTCTTTATTATAATTTTTCCAAAATGTTTCAAAAGAAGGATTCAAAGAAGCTTTTCCGCTATTGATAATATCCTGAC
>JAEZWE010000026.1 GCA_023420435.1 Bacteroidota bacterium | reverse complement strand
GCCAAATCCCAAATCCGAAAATTCTTTGAAAGCGACCGCATTTTTGTCCAAACCTGCAGCCAAACCTACTGGATTTTTAAATTTCATACCAAAAACTTCGCGCTCCAATCTTTTGTCTTCAATAGGTTTTGGAAGGAATAATTTTCCAAAAAAACCAAAATTTTTCAGTAAAAAAAAGGTTAAATGATGGGCTTTTTCAGGATCGAGTTTGAATAAAAATGGACGAAAAGCGGTTTTGTACATTAAAGAGAAAGTTTTTAAAAATTTAAGAAAAATGCAATAAATTACTTTAAATATAGTAAGGAATTTTAAATTTTTTATAAAAATAATTCGTGCTAAAAAAAAGAGACTATGTTTTAAACATAATCTCTTTAAATATATTAACTTACCTTAACTTTACCAAGTTTTCTTAGCGCTCAGAATATAGACTGACGGGAAGTTGTCACTATAACAAAACTCATTATCATAATCATCTATTTCAGCTTCTGTTGCACTTCTGAAACTAATAACTACTGGATAGTTTATTTCTTTCAAATCTTCAGGCAAATTAATAGCATTGAAAATATTTCCAGTACTATTGGCTGGAACACCAGATGTAAAATCATTAATTTTAATTAAGTAACCTGGTTTAATATCTTGCTCGACACATACCTTAGTTTGTATTACGATTGCATTGTAATCAGCCGTATCCTCTCTTTTATCCTCATCACAAGAAGAAAAAATTATGAAAGTTGAGAGCAAAACTGTTAAAATAGATACTGACTTAAGTTTTTCTAAAAAAAATTTCATTTTGTAATTGTTTAATATTGCAAATATATACTTTTTTTGAGAAAAAAATTTTTTTTAATGAAAAATATTAATTCTATTGAGAAAAATTTAATTTTCTCTATTTTTGCACATCAATTTTAAAAAACTATGGCAAAACAGGAGGATTTGTTCAAAAACGTGGTTTCCCACGCAAAAGAATACGGATTTATTTTTCCTTCCAGCGAAATATACGACGGACTTTCAGCAGTTTATGATTACGGACAAAACGGATCTGAACTCAAAAATAACATCAAACAATATTGGTGGAAAGCAATGGTGCAACTCAACGAAAATATTGTTGGGATTGATTCTGCCATTTTGATGCATCCAACAACATGGAAAGCTTCCGGACACGTGGATGCTTTCAACGATCCTTTGATTGATAATAAAGATTCTAAAAAACGTTTCCGCGCCGATGTTTTAATTGAAGATTACTGTGCAAAATTGGAGGACAAAGCCCAAAAAGAAATCGAAAAAGCGGAGAAAAGATTTGGTGAAGCCTTTGATAAAGAACAGTTTATTTCCACCAATCCAAGAGTTATTGAATATAGAGAAAAGCAAAAAACCATTCTTTTCAGAATGGCGAAATCTCTGGAGAATGAGGATTTAGCTGATGTAAAAGCTTTAATTGAAGAATTAGAAATCGCCGATCCAGATACCGGTTCAAAAAATTGGACGGATGTTCGCCAATTCAATCTAATGTTCGGAACAAAATTAGGTGCTTCTGCGGACAATGCAATGGATTTGTACCTTCGTCCGGAAACCGCACAAGGAATTTTCGTGAATTTCTTAAATGTTCAAAAAACGTCTAGACATAAATTACCTTTCGGAATTGCACAAATCGGAAAAGCTTTTAGAAATGAGATAGTTGCAAGACAATTTATTTTCAGAATGCGGGAATTTGAGCAAATGGAAATGCAATTTTTTGTTCCACCGGGAACAGAATTAAAATTCTACGAAGAATGGAAAGAAAAACGTTTGAACTGGCATTTAGCATTAGGTTTAGGTGAAGCAAATTATAAATTCCACGACCATGAAAAATTAGCACATTATGCGAATGCAGCTGCTGATATTGAATTCAAATTTCCTTTTGGTTTTAAAGAATTAGAAGGAATTCATTCCAGAACCGATTTCGATTTGGGAGCGCACGAAAAATTCTCCGGAAGAAAATTACAATATTTCGATCCTGAAAGAAACGAAAACTATGTTCCTTATGTGGTAGAAACTTCCATTGGTTTGGATAGAATGTTTTTGGCGTTAATGTCGCACTGTCTGAAAAACGAAACGCTAGAAGACGGTTCAGAAAGAACAGTTCTTTCACTTCCACCAGCTTTAGCTCCTGTAAAAGCAGCGATTTTACCTTTGGTGAAAAAAGACGGTTTACCAGAATTCGCTACAAAAATTTATGATGAATTGAAATACGATTTCAATGTGTATTACGAAGAAAAAGATGCCATCGGAAAACGCTACAGAAGAATGGATGCTATTGGAACACCTTTCTGCATCACCGTTGATCACGATTCTTTGAACGACAACACCGTCACTTTAAGAGAAAGAGATACAATGAAACAAGAAAGAGTTGCCGTGGCAGATTTACGGAGAATTATCGACGAAAAAGTGAATTTCAGAACGTTGCTTTCGAAAATATAAATCCAAAGAAATGATACGAATCCGGGAAAATCCCCGGATTTTTTGTTTTTAAATAATCTGAATTAAAAAAATGTAAATTAGCTCAAAAGAAAAAGGATGTCAACAACGGATTCTAGAATTGATGATTATATTGACAAAGCTCAAGATTTTGCTAAACCAATTTTGTCTTACATTCGAGAAATAATACATGAAGACTGTCCAGAAGTTACTGAAGATTGGAAATGGAGTTATCCTCATTTTATGTACAAAGGAAAAATTCTGGCAGCAATGTGTGCTTTCAAAAAACATTGTGGTATGGGATTTTGGTTAGAGCAGGAAATGAAAACCGTAAAAAAATATACCGAAAATAGTGAAAAGAATGGAATGTTTACTCTGGGAAAAATTCAAAAAATTGAAGATTTACCTTCCAGAAAAGAATTAGC
>JAEZWE010000205.1 GCA_023420435.1 Bacteroidota bacterium | reverse complement strand
AAATAACATCTCTTGTCCTTGAATTTTTCCCGAATTTCGCATAGTTTTGAAGGGCAGACATGATTCTGTTTTTATCTTTTTTTGCCGCATCTCTGCTTTCCAAAACCGTTTCCACATAATTTTCGTAAACTTCCTGATCCGCTTTTGCATGATGAAGCCAATGGTGAAGCAACGTTATGCCTTTTTCCATATTTTCTTCCAATCCGGTTAATGAAATTATCAATTGATCCGGACTAATTTTAAAATCATAGGTAATTCCGATTTTATAAAATTCCTGTTTCAAGGCTTCGGTGGAAAAATCTTCTGTTCCCAAATATTGTAAAACCATGGTTGAAAGAACCAATTCCTTATCATTATCGCTGCCAAAAGGAAAAATATAATGCACTTGCGAAATGTCGTGATAAGGATTTTTCACGAAACTTATTTTTTTTCCGTTTTGTTCTTCGGTTTTTATTTCTTTCTGATAATCAATAAATTCAGGTTGAATATCGCTAGATTTTTGGGCTAAAATTTCTTTAAAAAAATCTGACTTTTCTTCTCTGTTGAGTTTTACAGCTGTAATTCCCGGATTTTCGACACGGATGAGGTTTTCATTGACACCTTTTTCCTTATAGACAGCCACATAATTGTCTTTAAAAAAATCTTTTGCAAACTGAACCACTTCTTCTTTGGTGATTTTTTGAAAACGCGGCAATTCTTCTAATTCTTGCTCCCAAGTTTGGTTTCGGATAAACGTTTGATACAAGTTGGTTGCTAATCCATCAGCAGTTTCCAGACCTTTCAACCTTTGAATTTTGAAATCGTTGACAATAGCAGGCAACAACCAATTCGGAAAATCTCCCTTTTTAATTTTTTCAATTTCTTCCAAAAGCATTTCTACGCCTTCATCCAAAGTCTGATTTTCTTTGGGAACAATAACCGCTGAAAAATAACCGTATTGATTAAAACCAACCGAAAAAGCTGATGCATAAAGCGCTTTTTGAGCGTTATTAATATTCAGATCCAACAAACCGGCTTCTCCTTTATTACTCAAAATATTGGCGACGATATCTGCTAAAAGCCATTCTTCGGAACCGTAATCGTCAGTTCTCCAGGCAATTTGAACTCTTGGAATGGTGGGACTTTTCAGCACTTTTTTCTGAATTTCGGTAATTGGTTCTTCAAATATTCTAACTTTCGGAGGTAATTCTCTGTATTTAAAAGTCCCAAAATAGTCATCAATCAATTGTATCGTTTCATCAAACTGTAAATCTCCCACCAAAATTATCGCATAATTATTCGGAACATAAAAATCCTCAAAATATTTGTAAATCTCCTTCATTGAAGGGTTTTTCAAATGTTCCGCTTTCCCTAAAGTGGTTTGTTGTCCATTAGGATGCGTAGGAAAAAGAAGTTTCATTAAAGCGTCATTCACCAATCGGGAATCGTTGTCTTGGGCACGGTTGAATTCTTCATAAACACTTTCCAACTCGGTATGAAAAAGACGAAGGGTGAGTTCCGAAAAGCGTTCTTTTTCAATTTTCAGAAATTTTTCTAATTCATTACTGGGAATATTGTTTTTATAAACCGTTTCATCCAACCAAGTATGGGCATTGGTTCCTGTAGCGCCTAAAGAAGAAATGCATTTATCGTATTCATTGGCAATGGCGAACTGACTCGCTTTTTGGGAAACCTCATCAATTTTTTTATAAATTTCTTTTTTCTTTTCGGCGTTGTTTTCGAATTTGTGTTTTTCGTATAATTCCGAAATTTCGTCCAGCAATTTTTTTTCTTCCGCCCAATTTTTTGTTCCTATTTTTGAAGTTCCTTTGAACATCATGTGTTCTAAATAATGGGCTAATCCGGAGTTATCTTTTGGGTCGTTGTTGCTCCCTGTTTTTACTGCAATATAAGTTTGAATTCTGGGGGCGTCAAAGTTTTGAGCAAGGTAAACTTTCAGTCCATTTTTAAGGGTATAAACTCGGACTTTATTTTCATCATTTTTTACTGTTTCGTAAAGGTAGCCATTCTGATCTTGCTGCTGTTTTATGTTGCTGTTTTTCAATGCGTGTTTAATTTTTTATCGTTTTTGAAATTTTCCATTTTCTTTTTCTCTACTAAATTTCAATGAAAATTCTATTTTCTAAATGTTTAGTTTAATATTTAAAGTAAATTATAATTTAAAATTTTTAATATCTCTGAATTTAAGTTATTTATGAAGATTATATACTATTTTACTTTAGTTGTTTCTAAATAATATTTTAACATAATTATAGATTTTATTATTTGAAATTGAAAATAATATTATTTTGATATATCATTATTTTTTGATGATTTCTGTTTTTTAGAAAAATTAAACTTAGCTGTTTAATTTTTTTTATCAAATCATTTTAATATCAATAGTCCACAAAAATAAATCAAAATTTTCAATTTTTTCTTATTCTTTAAAGGTATTATTTTCGGGAGTGTTTTTGGAAAAAAAATAATAAAAAAGCACCGGTAATTTACCAATGCTATAATTTTAAGTGTTAAAGAATTTTTTAAAATTTTTTGAATTTTATTTAAGTGATTAACTGATTTTTTTAATCAAATAAATTACTAAAAATTACAAAAATAAAGGAAGTTTTTTAAAGCATAATTTATCATTCAGAAGTGATTTCTAAATTCAGTATATTATGGAAAAACCATAAAATAGACTTCACAATTTTGTAAATATCTAAATTACCGCATTACCACATTACCACATTTTCAAATTCCTAATGCGCTTCCAGCCAATTATTTCCAACACCCACTTCCACCAATAAAGGAACTTTCGTTTCAATGGCGGATTCCATTTCGGTTTTAATGAGTTTTGAGGCGGTTTCTACTTCTTTTTCCGGCGCTTCGAAAACCAATTCGTCGTGAACTTGCAGCAACATTTTTGTTTTCAAGTTTTCTTCCTCCAATTTTTTCTGAATGTTGATCATTGCAATTTTGATAATATCGGCTGCAGAACCTTGTATTGGTGCATTTACGGCATTTCTTTCAGCGTGCGCTTTCACCACAAAATTGGCAGAATTGATGTCTTTTAAATGACGTTTTCGGTTGAGAATCGTTTCCACATAACCCAAATTTCGGGCTTTTTGAACTTGTGTCGCCATCCAAATTTTCAGTTTCGGATAATTGGCATAATAATCCTCAATCATTTGTTTGGCTTCGGTTCGGGAAAGTCCGGTTTGTTCCGCAAGCGCAAACGCACCTTGTCCGTAGATAATCCCAAAATTCACGGTTTTTGCTTGGGAACGCTGCGTTTTGGTCACTTCTTCCAAAGGAATTTTAAATAATTTTGAAGCGGTGGAAGCGTGAATATCTTCGCCTTTTTGGAACGCTTCAATCATATTTTCTTCACCGGCAATTTCAGCGATGAGGCGCAATTCGATTTGGGAATAATCTGCGGAAATCAGTTTTTGACCTTCATCAGCAACAAAAGCTCCACGAATCTGTTGTCCCCGTAAAGTTCGGATTGGGATATTTTGCAAATTCGGATTTACAGAAGCCAATCTTCCTGTTGCAGCCGTTGTTTGCGAGAAATTGGTGTGAACTCGGTTGTCGTCTTTGTCAATTTGTTCCGGCAATGCATCAACGTAGGTCGATTTCAGTTTTTGATAGGTTCTGTATTCCAGAATTAAAGGGATAATTTCGTGTTTGGAAACCAATTTCTGTAACACATCTTCCGAAGTTTGGTATTGCCCGGTTTTGGTTTTTTTCGCTTTCGGATCCAATTCCATTTTCTCAAATAAAATTTCACCTAATTGACGAGGCGAATTCATATTGAATTCTTCTCCTGAAAGTTCAAAAATTTTGGTTTCGAGGTTTTTCAGGTCGTTTTCAAGGTCTTTGCTTTCCTGTTTCAACCAATTTTCATCCAAAGAAATTCCATGCAATTCCATTTTTGCGAGAACTTCCATCAGTGGCATTTCGACTTTATAAAATAAATCTTCGAGATTTTCTTTTTTCAGTTGAGGCGCAAAAATTTCGTACAACTGAAGCGTAATATCCGCATCTTCTGCTGCGTATTGCGTTGCTTCTTCAATAGCAACATCACGGAAATTTCCTTGATTTTTTCCTTTTTTTCCAATCAATGTTTCAATGGAAATGGGTTTGTAATTCAGATAAATTTCTGAGAGATAATCCATTCCGTGTCTTCCGTCGGGATTTAACAAATAATGCGCAATCATCGTGTCGAAAAGGTTTCCCTGGATTTCTACACCGTATAATTTCAGAATTTTATAATCGAATTTCAAATTGTGGGCAATTTTCAAAACGTCCAATTTCTCGAAAAAAGGTTTGAAGATTTCCAGCGTCGCCAAACATTCTTCACGGTTTTCCGAAAGCGGAATGTAATAAGCCAACCCTTTTTTATACGAAAAACTCATCCCTACTAATTCGGCTTCCATCTCGTTGAGCGATGTAGTTTCGGTGTCAAAACAAACCGCTTTCTGGTTCATCAAGTTTTCCACCAAAATTTTTTGTGCTTTTGGTGTATCTATAAACTGGTACAAATGGTCATTTTCTGAAATTGTTGATTTTGTGGAAGTTGCCTGTTCTAACTCCTCGAAATGGGCAAATAAATCTAACTGAATTGGTTGATTGACGTCAGTTTTTGGTTGTTTATCGTAACGTGATATTTTATTTGGATCAATTTCTTGATTCTCTGTTCTTGGATCTTGATTCTCATTAAATGCTCGATACAAATTTTCGTACAATCTCCGGAATTCTATTTCATCAAAAACTTCCCTAACTTTTTCAAAATCAGGAGTTTCCAAATCGTATTCTTCTTGATGAAATTCAATCGGAGCATCGCAAATAATGGTCGCTAATTTTTTGGATAAAATTCCACGTTCGGCAGAATTTTCTACTTTTTCTTTCAGTTTTCCTTTCAGTTGTTCGGTGTTTGCGAGAAGATTTTCGATGCTTCCGAATTCTTTCAGAAATTTCATGGCGGTTTTTTCGCCCACTCCTTCCAAACCTGGAATATTATCTACTGCATCTCCCATCATTGCGAGAAAATCGATGACTTGTTTTGGGTCTTCGATTTCGTATTTGGCTTTTATTTCTTCCACACCCAAAATTTCGATGTCGCCGCCTTTAATTCCGGGTTTGTAAATTTTGATATTTTCGGTGACTAACTGTCCGAAATCTTTGTCGGGCGTTACCATAAAAATTTGGTAGCCTTCTTTTTCTGCTTTGCATGCAATTGTGGCGATAACATCATCAGCTTCGTAACCTTCTACCCCCAAAATCGGGATATGCATCGCTTGCAAAATTTTGTGAATGTAGGGAATTGCATGTAAAATTGCTTCCGGAGTGTCGCTTCGATTGGCTTTATAATCTGAAAAATCTGCGGTTCTTACGTTTTCTTTCCCGACATCGAAAACGACTGCCAAATGCGAAGGTTTTTCCCGACGAATGAGCTCAATTAAAGAATTGGTAAATCCGAAAATTGCGGAAGTGTCCAAACCTTTGGAAGTAAGCCGTGGATTACGGATTAAAGCATAATAGCCACGAAAAATCATGGCATAAGCATCGATGAGATAAAGGCGTTTATCGTTGTTGTGTGACATAGAGCAAATATAATGATTGTTCTTTTGTCTTGAAACAAAAGAACCAAAAGTTCAAGACTGGATTTGTTTGTTAAAAAAAATTCCATTAGGCTAAAAGATTTAAACTCGCGCGAATTCAAAATTTAGCTTCGATTGAAAATTGTTGCCGCGCTCAAACACTAAATCTTTCTCAACGCTACATTTCAATTTTTTGTTAACGCAAACAACTCCTAGGTCAAAATGAAGCACAATAAATTGAAATTTATTACCCAAATTTTATAATGCAAATTTCTTTCAGTTGATATTACTTTGAAGCTGATAAACTTTGAAAAAATGGAACTGAAAAACCTCAACAATTATGTGCAGTTTTTTTCCTTCATTCTGAAATATTCAAACAGTGATGTGTTTCAGAACGCTTCTGCAAATGCTTTGAATGAGGTGGAGAAAGAAGAATCCGAAAAAGCTGAAGAATACAGCCAGAAACCCGAAGAACTCGTTGAAGATCTTAAGAAAATGGGGCCAACCTACGTTAAGTTGGGACAATTACTTTCTACGCGGCCAGATTTGCTGCCTGAAAATTACATGGCAGCGTTGGCCAATCTTCAGGATGACGTGGAAACTATTCCGTTCATAGAAGTTCAGATAATTTTTGAAGAAGAAATTGGCGTTCGCATCAATAAAGCGTTCGAGCTTTTTGATCCGGAACCTTTGGCAAGTGCTTCTATTGGTCAGGTTCACCGCGCACTTTTACCGTCGGGAAGAATGGTGGCTGTGAAAATTCAGCGACCTGATGTTAGGAAGAAATTCATTGAAGATTTGAATACACTTCAGGAAATGGCTGATTTAGCCGTTAAACACTCCAAAGAGGCCCAGAAATTTGCCGTGAATGATATTGTGGATGAACTGCGACATATTCTTTTGAATGAACTTGATTACACCAAAGAAGCGCAGAATCTCACCATTATCAAAGAAAATTTAAAAAAATTCAAAAACATCATCATTCCATCGCCAGTCAATGAATATTCGTCATCGAAAGTGCTGACGATGGATTTTATTGAGGGTAAGAAAATTACTTCGCTCGGAAATTTGAAGAAATTGGAAACCGATTTCACGTCGGTCATTGATGATTTTGTGGAAAGTTATCTGAAACAGGTGATTGTGGATGGTTTTGCGCACGCAGATCCGCATCCCGGAAATGTTCATCTGACAAAAGATGATAAAGTGGCACTGATGGATTTGGGAATGGTCGCGAAGTTCAGTCCGAAACTTCAGGAGAAAATTATGGCCTTGATGATGGGAATGGGCAAAAAAAACGGCGACGACATCACTGATGCCTTGCTCGAAATGAGCGAATACGATGCAAAAACGGCGAATCTTAATGATTTCCGCAAAAACATCAACCGACTCGTGATGGACAGCACAAGCAGCAATGCCGAAGATATGGAAACCGGACGCGCTTTGATTCAGATGAACCGTGTGGCGGCGAACGAAGGCATCAAACTTCCCGTGGAACTCAATATTTTGGGGAAAATTTTGCTGAATTTGGACCAAATTGTAGCCGTTTTAACTCCGAAATACGATTTGCAGAGTGCCATCCGCAGATTTATGGAGAAAACCGTCAACAAAAAAATGCAGCGCGAACTGAAACCTGAAAATATTTACAGTCTGCTGCTCGACAATAAAAAACTTGCGGAAAATCTTCCGGGAAGGCTCAATAAAATCACTGAAAATCTTGCAGCCAATGAATTTGAAGTCAAAGTGAATGCGATTGATGAAGACCGTTTAACAGATGGTTTTCAGAAAGTCGCCAACCGAATTACTTCCGGACTGATTATCGCCGCAATGATTATTGGTGCGGCGCTTTTGATGCGCATTCCGTCGTCCTACTCGATTATGGGCTACGGAATTTTACCGTTCATCTTTTTTATGATTGCGATTGGACTGGGACTTTTTCTTGTTTATAATATTATGTTTAAAGACGAAAGCTTCCGAAAGAAAAAATAAAGCTTTTAAAAAGTTGTTCCCAAAAGAGCAACTTTTTTATTTCTCTTTTTTGAATTAAATTTGTGACTAATGAAAGACCTGAATCTTCGTACAGTTACCGTTATGCGTTACATTCTCCCGCTTCGTGAAGGCGGAAGTTTGCCGGCTTTGGCGGAAGCGGATGACGATTTCAAATACGTATTGAAATTTCGTGGTGCAGGACACGGTGTGAAAATGCTGATTTCGGAACTTTTGGGCGGAAAAATTGCAGAAATTTTGGGTTTGAAAATTCCGGAGTTGGTTTTTGCGAATTTGGATGTGGATTTTGGGAGAACTGAAGCTGATGAAGAAATTCAGGATTTATTGAAATTTTCTGAAGGTTTGAATTTGGGTCTCCATTATCTTTCCGGAGCGATTGCTTATGATAACAGTATAAAAATTGATGAACTTTTGGCTTCCAAAATTGTTTGGTTGGATGCTTTTATCACAAATATCGACCGGACTTTCAAAAACACAAATCTTCTTTGGTGGAACAAGGAACTTTGGATTATTGATAATGGTGCAAGTTTTTATTTTCATCATTCCTGGCAAAATTTTGATGCGGCTGCAAAAACACCGTTCAAATATGTGAAAGATCATGTTTTGCTAAGACAAGCCACGAAATTAGACGAAGCAAATGCTTTCGCAAAATTGGTTTTGAATGATGAAATTTTCCGGGAAATAGTGAATTTAATTCCCCAAAATTGGTTGCAATGGAATGATGCGGATCAAAATCCTGACGAAATCCGAGAAGTGTATTTCAACTATATGAAAACACGTTTAGCGAATTCCGAAATCTTTTTAAACGAAGCCAAAAATGCAAGAGGATAAAATTTACGAATACGCTGTTATACGTTTGGTTCCAAAGGTTGAAAGAGAAGAATTTTTCAACATTGGACTCATCATGTTTTCAAAAAAAGAAAAATTTATTCGGGTACAATTTCATATCTGTAAAGACAAATTTGCTTTGATGCACAATGAAATTGATTATCAAGAAATTCAGAAAAATTTAGAGAATTTCCAAAAAATTGCAAACGGTGTAAAAGAAGGTGGAGAAATTGCAAAATTGGAAATTCCGGAACGCTTTCGTTGGTTAACGGCAGTAAGAAGTGCCGTTGTACAAACTTCGCGACCTCATCCCGGAAAATCAAAGGATTTGGATAGAACTTTTGAAAGGTTATTTGAAGAATTGGTGAAGTGAAATTTCCCTCAGATTTTCGAAGATTTGAAATGATGGAAAGAAACTTTGCCAAAGTTTCACAAAATTCAAATTTATTCGAAAACGGTCATAGCAGGAAGTGCTTTGTTGCCGAAATTCCATAAAGCTTGGTTTTCATAAGAAGAACCATTAGTTGCCGTATTTCCTTTGTAAGCTGTCCATTCCGTTCCCCAATAACAAAAACCGATTCCTTTTGGGACAGAGGAAATGAGTTGTTTGATTTTAGCTAAATATTCTTTTTGTCCTTGTTCTGTTG
>JAEZWE010000176.1 GCA_023420435.1 Bacteroidota bacterium | reverse complement strand
ACATTAAAAGTGTATTGCTCTACCAGCTGAGCTACCAGGTCGGCCACTAATCAGCAGTATTACCTGCTTTCAAAAGTGGTGCAAAGATACGCCTTTTTTTAAATTCTCAAAATTTTTTTCGAAATTTGTGGAAATTTTTATCATGATTATTTCACTATTGGGGTACATGGGAAGTGGGAAAACACACATTGCCAAAATATTACGAGAAAAAACCGGCTTCGAATTAATTGATATTGATAAAGAAATTTCGAAAAAAAATAAATTAACTGTTGCAGAAATCTTTGAAAAAAAAGGGGAGATCTATTTTCGAAAAGAAGAAAGAGCACTCTTAGAGGAAATTTTAGCGTCCAAAGATTCATGCATTCTCAGCTTAGGTGGCGGAACTCCTGCTTATTATAACAATATGGAAGTTATTAACCACAATTCCGTAAGTTTTTTTCTTCGGGCTTCTGTAAAAACGCTTAGTGAACGTCTTTTAAAACAAAAAGAGAAACGTCCATTAATTGCTAAAATTGCCGATGAAAATCTACCTGAATTTATCGCAAAACACCTTTTCGAAAGAAATGAATATTACAATAAGGCTCAATTTATCATCAACATCGAAAACAAAAATCCTGAAGAAATAGCAGAGGAAATTCTATTAGAAATTAATTAATCTTCTTTTTCTTCCTGATCATCTTCTATTCCTAAGAAAAAATCATCCCAATCTGTTGGAATTTCTTTTTCTGAAGTATATTCATCAATTTCTCGTCGGTCTTTTTTTGTAGGTCTACCTTCCCCTTTATTCCGATAATAGTTTTGTTCAGATTTCCGCATTTTCAGTAAATCGTATTGCTCTTTTTCTGTTTTATCTTGTATGTGCAAAGGAACCAACTTGGCTCCAATTCTACTTTTAGGAATTTCCAAAACTTTTATTTGGTAATCAATTTGGTTTTTACGGATTTTAATAATTTCTCCAATTTTCACTTCTTTTGAAGATTTCACAGCATTTTCACCAATTTTTACTCGGTTCTTCTTTATTTCATCTGCAGCAATTGATCTTGTTTTGTAAAAACGGATGCTCCATAAAAATTTATCAATTCTCATATTTTTTTATACTTTTGCGAAACTTTATTTTAAAGCAATTTAATCATAAATTTAAAAATGAAAAAATTATTTTTATACAGTGCTGCCTTAGTTTTGTCATTAAATTCTTGTGGAGATGACGACAATTCAACTATTGAAAGAGTAAGCATTGAAACGCAAAATTCTTACGACGATCAGGCAATTCAAAAATTTTTGAATGATTGCTATTTTGATGCGCAAGGAAATGTAGAAAAATTCAGTTCTACCGATGCTTCAGATGACAATTATCCGAGTTTAGCAACTTATTCTCCTGTGAAATTAAATTCAGGTGTGGTTTATATCGTTCGTCCCAATGCACAACCTGTTACAGGAACAACGGTAAATGATACCGATATTATCAAATTGATGTCGGTTTCCTATTTTACCCAAGCTACAGAAACGGATGATGTGGTTAGCTTTGCCAACCTTACGGTTTTTAGAAATAATATTGGCGGAACTGGCGTTCCTGAAAATGATCCTTTTTTCTACTATGCCAAGAAAAGTTTAAGAACACAATACAGCAAAGAACGAAATTATTTTGAAATCGAAGGTTTTCGTGAAGCGATCAAAAATTTTCAAAGTTTTGAAATCCCGGATTCCGACAGTTATAATCTTCAAGGCGTAATTCTGGTTCCTTCAAGAGCGGCTTATGCACGAGATGAAAATGTATTGGACGGAACAAGTTCTAAATTTCAGGATCAGAGTTTTATTTTCAATTTTCAGATTTATAAAACTTCTGCAAGACCTGCAGACCAACTTTAAAAGTTAAAAAAAACCATAAAAAAAGAGATTCTCAACGAATCTCTTTTTTTTTTATTTCCTTACATTTCCAAGAATATCCGGAAAATAAGTGTCCGAAAGATGCTCAAACTCATCACCCCGCATAAACATGGAAGCATCAATTTCACTATAATTTTCTTTTCCTGCAGCAGCTAACAGCTCGTTACAAGTATGCAAAGTATTTTTATGAAAATGATAAACTCTTTCGGATTTATCGGTTACATCAAGACCTTTAATCAGCATTTTATCCTGTGTTGCCACGCCTGTTGGACATTTATTGTTATTACACCGCAAAGCTTGAATACATCCTAAAGCAAACATAAAACCTCTTGCATTATTACACATATCTGCACCCATAGCAATCGCTCGCAGAATATCTAAAGATGTTAAAACTTTTCCACTGGCAATAATTTTCACTTTATCACGAACATTGTAATTTTTTAAAGTTCTGTTAACGAAAATTAATGCCGGTTCCAAAGGCATTCCTACCCCATCTGAAAATTCCGGCGGTGCAGCTCCGGTTCCACCTTCTGCTCCATCAACGGTAATAAAATCAGGATAAATTTTTAAAACATTCATCTGTACACAAATATCTTCAAATTCATGAGTGTCTCCGATACATAATTTAAAACCAACCGGTTTTCCTCCTGAAAGTTCACGTAATTGTTGCACAAACTTCAACAAACCTGCAGCGTCGGAAAAAGAAGAATGTCCTGGTGGAGAAATAATGGTTAATCCCGGTTGAACATGACGAATTTTTGCAATTTCCGGAGTATTTTTTACTCCTGGAAGAACACCACCATGTCCTGGTTTTGCGCCTTGTGAAAGTTTTATTTCAATCATTTTCACATTTTCAATTTTCGATTTTTCGGAAAAAAGTTCTGGCGAAAACTTCCCTTCTTCATCGCGGCAGCCAAAATATCCAGTTCCGATTTGCCAACATAAATCTCCTCCTTCCAAATGGTAAGGCGAAATC
>JAEZWE010000165.1 GCA_023420435.1 Bacteroidota bacterium | reverse complement strand
CAAAAAAAGTCAACCTATTTCAGGACATGACAAAAACAGCATGGATACACTAATAGTTTTAGTTTCATTAAACATATTAATTACAATAGTTTCAATTTTTCTAAAAGAATATTTCAAAGAAAAGGGTAAAAATTTAGCAACTAAAGAAGATATAAATAAAATTACAGAACAAATTGAAGTCGTAAAAAACGAGGTTTCTTTTCAAAATTCTCAAAAAGTTGAATGGTTAGCAAATAACAAAAAATTTTTATCAGAATATTTTGAATTATATTTAAATTTATCAGAAAATATTGTTAACAATCTTATTTTTCATAATTTTTTCACAAACCTAAATGAATTAAGAGAGTTCATTAGAAATCTTGAAAATGTACACGCAGAATTAAAGAAAAGATATTATATGCTTTATCTTTATGAATACGAAGACAAAAAGTTCACCCAAGAATTACTTACTATTACCAATGAAATAGGTAAAATTTATATAGAAGTAAAGATAAAATTGGTCGAAATTGAAAAATTAAGTCAGGCAATAAAAATGTATTTTGATGAAACTAAAAAAGTTCATAATGAAGCACAAAAGAACAAACTCAAAGAGCTTGAAAATTTAGAAAAATATCTGATTGATAATCAAAATATTTTAAGTAAAAATCGTGCAAAATGTACTATTTTGCTAAAAAATAAATTGAGAGAAAAATATGATAAGTAATGCTGCAGATAACATGGGTTTTGCAAGATGCGGGGTTGAAGGAAATCTCAGAGAAATTCTAGAAAATACCCGCAAAAACTTTTCCATTTTTTAGTTTTTTCGTAATTTTAAAAAATGGAAAAAGTTTTTGCTAGCGTTCGGTCACCTCTTGAAATCTCGGTTGCAGTAGCCCGCACCTCGCAAAGCCCCTTTCCGTTAGCTGCAAGCGTAAAACGAACGTTACAATGAACCAAAACCTAAGTAAAAATTACAATTCTGTTTTTGAAGAATATTTTCAAGATTTTGAGATAAAATCAGATTTCAATAAAGAATACATCAGTTTATGGTCAGGTTGGCTTGGTAAAGAAAATTACAAAAAACTTGATGAAGTAACGGAAACTGATTGGAATAAATTTAACATTTTAATTCGTAATATCTCAATAAATTATGAATTACATAATGTAGATTTAAATAAAAAAACAATCGTAAAAATTGACAATATTGAAGATACGCTTTCAAATTATAGCGATTCTATGAATAAAAACTCAAATGAATTTTCTTTATATTATATACCTGAACTAGCTTGTATTTTATCTGAAGATTGGGATTATACATTTATAATTTGGTATAATAATAGAAATCCAATTGAAAAACTAAAATCTTTTATAGATGAAGCGGGATTATATCATTTTGCTTAAAAACGCCTGCAGCTAACATAGTATTTATGTTATGCGGGGTTGAATACAAAATATGAAAGTTCGTCAAAATAATTCCGCAAAAAATGCTTTTTCTTTTCCTAAGTTTTGTATTTTAGCAAAAGAAAAAAGCATTTTTGCTAAGGTTGGAAATCGTTGAAAACTCAGTCATAGAAAGCCCGCACAACAAAAATACTTTTCTCGTTATGCACAATTTTAAAAACAACCGTATGAAACAGTTACTAAGTTTTGTTGTAATACTTATCATCAACTTTAATGCTTTCGGACAAGAAAGTGAATTTAAGGTTTACAAGAACGGATTGATTTATAGTGAAGATGCAATGAGTAAACTTGGACACATTGTGGATTCATTAAATTTGAAGTTCAAAACTTGTGATTTAAACAAAAAATTTTACGCTACAAATCAGACAATTGGATACATTGTATCACTTGACACAGGAAATATCAAACAAGCAAAACAAGACCTTGAAAACCAAATTCCATTTGATGAATTTGTCAAAAAATATCCTCAAGCAAAAGTCGAAAAAAATAAACTGATAATTAAACGTAAGTACAAGAATTACAGAGAAAAAGATATTGTAGAATTTGAAGAGTTTGATTTAAAAAGTGATTATGGATTTAGTATTGAAACGGAAGATTTAAAACTCTATAATAAAGAAATGAAAAATACTTGGTTGTTTGAGTATAATAAAAAAACAGATTACTCTGAAGAATCAATAGATGCATTTTATTTTCCTGAAAACTTTAAATCAAACGAAATTCCTCATAAGTACGCTTTAATGATTGGCTATTCTGATTGTTTAATTGACACAACCGCTACAAAATTCAAAGACAATCTGAAAGATGGCTGGGTTGAACTTCCCAAAAATTGGCAAACCTATTCTGAAAAGGAAAAATCAAAACTTTTAGATAAAATGCGAAGCACCAGAGTGGTCGGCGGATGTAGTCAAGATAGCAGACCAAGAGACCACGCTGTAAATATTGCTTTACTTTCGGCTGAAACGTACAATTGGAGTGTTTTCTTAAAGGCACATTTGGATATAATGAATGATAGATTTGAAAGGGTTTCTGATGGAAGTTATGCTTGGGGCAAAAGAAATACCTACATTAAAGAATTAGAAACTTTAGACATAAATGTACTTGACTTAATACTTGGTATTTCATTGCGTGTAGAAAATCCCGCAACAAATCACTATTATGGAAGTATTGGTAGAATTGGTCGTGCTTTAGCTGAAACAAAAAATAGAAATGAAATTGAAGAATCAATATTGGCTGCGATTTCAGATAAAGAGCTTGACGACTATAATAGGCTTTTATTCTATTTTTTGTTTAAGAATTATAACTATTTTATTACTGATGAAGCTCTTAAAAAAACAAATAATGATAGACTTCTTTTAGCAATGAATACATTACCAGATTATTACAAAAATGAACTTCAAAAAAACGAAGAATAAAAAACTGTGCATAACATGGTATTTATGAAAGGCGGGCTGAAAGTCATAAACTCAACGGCAGGAATTCTATTGAGCGGTTGTGCAAAAACTGAATAGCTGGGCTCCAATTGCCCGCCCTTCACAAATACCCGAAACGTTACCTGCAATTTTATGAGATGTATCGTCCTAAAATAGGTTGACCAAAAATTAAGCACTTTTACTGAACAATGGACTTAACAAATGGACAACCCTGCCGAAAAAGAAACGGTAAAAAAACATCTTTTGAATTCAAAATTTTCGTTA
>JAEZWE010000134.1 GCA_023420435.1 Bacteroidota bacterium | reverse complement strand
TTTCACAACATTCTGAAGAACAGATCTTAAAAATACTGGAAGAAGCCATTGAATTTTCTAATGGAAAAATTTTGAAAGCAAAAACTGAGATTTTTGTATCAAATCTATTTTTTGAAAACAGTACACGAACTAAAACCAGCTTTGAAGTAGCGGAAAGAAAATTAGGATTTAGCGTAATTCCATTCGATATATCTACAAGTTCGGTAAAAAAAGGAGAATCTTTGTATGACACCGTGAAAACTTTAGAAAGTTTGGGAATGGATTTGGTGGTGATCCGACATCAACAAAACGAGTTTTACAAAGAATTGGAAAACATCCAAATTCCAATTATCAACGGAGGAGACGGAACAGGAAACCATCCTTCACAAACGATATTGGATTTAATGACCATTTATCAGGAATTTGGGACTTTTAAAAATTTGAAAATCTGTATTGCCGGTGATGTAAAACACAGTCGTGTTGCGAATTCAGCCCAGCAAGCATTAGAAAAACTAGGTGCTACTATTTATTTTTCAGGTCCGGAAATTTGGTTTGATAAATCTACCGAAAATTTCAAAAATTTAGATGATATTATTGAAGAAATAGATGTATTAATGTTGCTCAGGATTCAACATGAAAGACATGACAATCAATCTTCCTATACCGCAGAAGAATATTTGCAAAAATTTGGTTTAACCAAAAATCGTGAAACGAAAATGAAAAAATCTGCCATTATTATGCATCCAGCTCCAATCAATCGAGGTGTAGAAATTGATACCGATTTGGTGGAATGTGAGCGTTCCAGAATTTTCAAACAAATGCAAAATGGTGTTTTTGCAAGAATGGCCATTTTGAAAAAAGCATTAGAAGAAAAAGGAATTGAGTTTAAATAATTGTAAAAAGTACAATGTACAATGTACAAAGTACTTCAAGTTTTAAAAATAAAATTAGATTGTACGTTGTACATATTACATTTAAAAAAAATGATACAGCAAAAAAAGAAATTAATCCTCGAAACTGGCGAAATTTTCCACGGAAAAGGTTTCGGAGCGAATCAGGAAACAGAAGGTGAAGTGGTCTTTAATACAGGAATGACAGGGTATCAGGAACTGATTTCCGATCCCAGTTATTGCGGACAAATTGTTTGCATGACTTATCCTTTAATTGGAAATTACGGCATCAACCGTGATGATTACGAAAGCATTGAACCAGCAATCAAAGGTCTAATTGTAAAAGAAGTTTGTGAATTTCCTTCCAATTTCAGAAGTCAGATGTCTTTAGATGAATTTTTTCAAAAGAAAAATATTTCCGGAATTTCTGAAATTGATACCCGAAGATTAACCCGGGTTTTGCGAGATAAAGGAGTAGTAAAAGGAAAAATAGTAAATTTCGATACGAATGAAAATTCAGTTGTTGAATATTTAATATCCAAAAAATTTCCTATCAATCAAGTTGAAACAGTCTCTACAAAAACGTCGTATGCAAGTCCGGGAAGAGGTTTCAAAGTTGTTTTGGTAGATTTCGGTTCCAAATTGGGAATTATCCGCGAACTTTCGCAAAGAAATTGCGACGTCATCGTTGTTTCGCAAAATACCACTGCAGAAGAAATTTTACTCATGAATCCTGATGGAATTATGCTTTCCAACGGACCTGGAGATCCTGAAGACGTAAAAGGCGCTTCTGAAATGATTAATGGTTTACTGGGAAAAGTTCCAATTTTTGGAATTTGCTTAGGACATCAATTGATTTCTTTGGCATGTGGAGCGAAAACTTATAAATTAAAATTCGGACATCGCGGCGGAAATCATCCGGTTTTGGATTTGGAAAAAAATAAAGTCGCCATTACTTCCCAAAATCACGGTTACGCCGTAGATCAGGAAAGCTTGAAAAATACCGATTTGGTTGAAACGCATATCGCTCTAAACGACCGAACCAATGAAGGCGTGAAACACAAAATTTATCCTTGTTTCTCGGTGCAGTATCATCCTGAGGCAAGTCCGGGTCCTGAAGATGCCAATTACCTTTTTGATGAGTTTATTGAGTTGATGGAGAATTTTAAGAGCCGAGAACCGAGAATCAAGAATCAAGACTATGCATAATTTTGAAAAATTAATTTTTGGGCAAAAGTCAATCTCGCTTGCAAAAGAAATCTATATTGCTTGTAAAGAATTAAGTTCAGATGAAAAATTCGGATTGGCCTCCCAAATGAAAAGAAGTGCAGTTTCGATACCTTCTACATTGCAGAAGGAAGTGGTAGAAATAACAATAAAGAATTCAATCATTTTATCGCAATCGCCTTAGGATCCGCATTTGAACTTCAAACACAGCTAATTTATCTAAAGAGCTTAATCATTTAACAGAAGATTCTGTTAATAAAATTCTATCTGATTTAATTGAAACTCAGAAAATGATATACGGTTTTAAACAAAATCTAAAATAAGAAAGTCTTGAATCTTGGTTCTCGGCTCTCGAATCTAAAAATAAAAATGAAACGAACAGACATAAAAACCATTTTAGTAATAGGAAGCGGACCGATTATCATCGGACAAGCCGCAGAATTCGATTATGCAGGAACACAAGCCTGTTTATCATTACGTGAAGAAGGCTACAAAGTCATCCTCATCAATTCCAATCCGGCAACCATTATGACTGATGTGGAAATCGCCGATAAAGTTTATATAGAACCCATTTCTTTAGAATTTGTAAGTCATATCATCCGAAAAGAACGTCCGGATGCTTTGCTGCCAACTTTGGGCGGACAAACCGGACTGAATATGGCGGTAGAATTAGAAAAATCCGGAATTTTGGAAGAATGCAAAGTAGAAGTTTTAGGAACCAAACTTTCCGCCATCAACAGAGCGGAAGACAGAGACTTATTCCGCGAATTGATGCGTGAATTAAATGAACCGGTTCCGGAATCTGATATTGTTTCCACTGTTGAAGCAGCATTAAAATTTGCTGAGAAAATAGGTTATCCCGTTATCGTAAGACCTGCTTTTACGATGGGTGGAACCGGAGGTGGAATAGCCTCTTCTGAAACAGAATTGAAAGAAATTGCAGAACTTGGGTTAAAACATTCTCCTGTAACACAATGTTTAATTGAAAGATCCATCGCTGGTTTCAAAGAAATTGAATACGAAGTAATGCGTGATGCAAACGACAATGCCATTGTAGTTTGTAATATGGAAAATATTGATCCTGTGGGTGTTCATACGGGTGACTCTATTGTTGTTGCTCCTTCACAAACCCTTTCAGACAGAGAATATCAGTTGCTGAGAAATGCATCTTTAAAAATTATTAGAGCTTTAGGAATTGAAGGAGGATGTAACGTACAGTTAGCTTTGGATCCACATTCTTTCAATTATTATATTATTGAAGTAAACCCAAGAGTTTCTAGAAGTTCGGCTTTGGCAAGTAAAGCAACCGGTTATCCAATTGCAAAAATTGCGGCAAAAATTGCAGTAGGTTTAACTTTAGATGAAATCAAAAATCCGGTTACTGAAACTTCTTATGCTTGTTTTGAACCTGCTTTGGATTATGTAGTCACTAAATTTCCAAGATTTCCTTTCGATAAATTTGAAACTGCGGACAGAAGACTTTCTACCCAAATGAAAGCTACGGGAGAAGTAATGGCCATTGGAAGAAATTTCGAGGAAAGTTTGCAAAAAGCCATTCGTTCTTTAGAAACCGGAATCCGTCATTTAGGTTTGAAAACCAAACAAGCTGAAAATTTGACTCATGAAGAAATTGAAAGAAGAATAAGGGTTTGTGACGACGAAAGACTCTTCATTATTGGAGATGCACTGAGAAAAGGTTACGACTGGGAACAAATTGTAGAATGGAGCAAAATTGATAAATTCTTCATCTGGAAAATTAAAAAACTCATTGATTTTGAAGGAGCGTTGCTAGAGCTTAAATCTCTAACAACGCTTGAACAAATTGAATTGGTAAAACAAGCCAAAAAACTCGGTTTTTCGGATGTAAATATCGCTCATCTTTGGGGAATTTCTCAACGTGAAGTTTTTGCTTTCCGAAAAGAAAACAGAATTATGCCGGTGTATAAAATGGTGGATACTTGTGCTGCTGAGTTTGAAAGTGAAACCCCATATTTCTACGGAACCTACGAAGAAGAAAACGAAAGTATAGTTTCTAATAAAGAAAAAATTATTGTTTTAGGTTCAGGTCCTATTAGAATTGGACAAGGTGTAGAATTCGATTATGCAACCGTTCATTCGGTTTGGGCCATTAAAGAAATGGGTTACGAAGCCATTATCATCAATAATAATCCGGAAACCGTTTCCACAGATTTTTCGATTTCGGATAAATTATATTTCGAGCCTTTAACGGAAGAAGATGTAATGAATATCATCGAACTCGAAAAACCAAAAGGTGTTGTAGTACAGTTCGGAGGTCAAACTGCCATCAACTTAGCCGATAAATTGGCTTCTCATGGAGTTCAAATTTTGGGAACTTCGCTCGAAGATTTAGACAGAGCCGAAAACCGAAATAAATTTGAAGCCACACTTCAGGAATTGGGAATTCCGCAACCCGTTGGTAAAACGTGTTTCACGAAAGATGAAGCGCTGAAAATTGCTGCTGAAATTGGGTATCCTGTTTTGGTTCGTCCAAGTTACGTTTTGGGAGGACGCGCGATGGAAATTGTATATTCTGACGCAGAACTGGCTCATTATATGGAATTTGCGGTGCACATTAATCCGGAACATCCGATTTTGATCGACAAATATATGGTTGGAAAAGAAGTGGAAGTTGACGCAATTTGCGATGGTGAAACCGTTGTAATTCCTGGAATTATGGAGCATATCGAAAGAGCAGGAGTGCATTCCGGTGACTCGATTGCGGTTTATCCACCACAAAATATCAACGAAAAATGTATGAAAGATCTCGTTGATTATACCGAAAAACTAGCCAAAGGATTGAATGTCATTGGTTTGATGAATATTCAGTATGTTTTGTTTGAAAATCAGGTGTACGTTATTGAAGTAAATCCACGTTCATCCAGAACCGTTCCTTTTCTTTCAAAAATTACCGATGTTCCGATGGCGAATTTGGCTACTAAAGTCATTCTTGGAGCAAAACTGAAAGATTTAGGCTACGAAAACGGATTGGTTCCTGAAAAAGAAGGCGTTTTTGTAAAAGTTCCGGTTTTCTCTTTCTCAAAATTAACGAAAGTTGATATTTCTCTCGGTCCGGAAATGAAATCTACCGGAGAAGTAATGGGGAAAGACAGTACTTTGGAA
>JAEZWE010000115.1 GCA_023420435.1 Bacteroidota bacterium | reverse complement strand
GAAAACATCCGCGATTGGAATATTTCCCGACAGTTATGGTGGGGGCAACAAATTCCTGCTTATTATTATGGAGATGGTGAAAACGATTTTGTTATTGCCGAAAATATCGAACAAGCCCTAAAACTTGCACAGGAAAAAACTCAAAATTCAGAACTCAAAATTCAAAATTTAAAACAGGATCAAGATGCTCTCGATACTTGGTTTTCTTCGTGGTTGTGGCCTATTTCTGTTTTTGATGGAATGTTGGAAGGAGAAAACAAAGACATCAATTATTTTTATCCGACTTCCGATTTGGTAACAGGACCCGATATTATTTTCTTTTGGGTAGCCAGAATGATTATGGCAGGTTTGGAATATCGCAACGAAGTTCCTTTTAAAAACGTTTATTTTACAGGAATTGTTCGGGATAAACAAAGACGGAAAATGTCAAAATCTTTGGGCAATTCTCCGGATCCCATAGAATTGATTGAAAAATACGGCGCAGATTCTGTGCGTGTTGGAATTTTGTTGAGTTCCGCTGCAGGAAACGATTTATTGTTTGATGAAGATTTGATGTTGCAAGGAAGAAATTTCGCCACTAAAATCTGGAATGCTTTCCGATTAATCCAAGGTTGGGAAAAAGTAGAAAAAACGGCAACTGAAGCCGATTTACAAACGATGGATTGGTTCGGAAATCAAATGGATAAAACCATTGCAGAAATTGAAGACCAGTTTTCAAAATTCAGGATTTCCGATGCTTTGCATTTGATTTATAAATTAATTTGGGACGATTTCTGTTCGTGGTATTTGGAAGCAATAAAACCGAATTTCGGTGACGGAATTTCACAGGAAGTTTATGATAAAACCATTGCTTATTTTGAGGAATTGATGAAATTATTACATCCTTTTATGCCGTTTTTATCAGAAGAATTGTACCAAATTATTGCGGAAAGAACACCCGAAAATGCCTTAATCATCTCACAACAAAAGAAAGCGGAAAGTTTTGATAATAAAAAATTGGAAGATTTTGATTTTTCCAAAGAATTGATTTCAGGTGTTCGGAATTACCGTCAATCCAAAGGAATTTCACCAAGAGAAGCTGTGGAAGTTTTCACCAATGTTTCTGAATTTCCAAACGAATCGGTCATTAAAAAATTAGCGAATATTTCCAAAATTTATTTTAATCAAAAAACAGATAAACCAAGTTTCACCTTTTTGGTTGGAGCGATTGAAGCTTCTATTCCGTTGAGTGAAAATTTAGATTTAGAAGAAGAAAAACAGAAAACCGAAGAAGAAATAAAATACCTGAAAGGTTTTTTAATTTCTGTTGAAAAGAAACTATCCAATGAAAAATTCGTGGCCAATGCAAAACCTGAAATCGTGGAAACCGAAAGAAAAAAGCAAAGCGATGCGCAGGAAAAAATTGCATTATTGGAAGAAAAATTGAAAACACTATAATACAGTGAACTTTCTTTTATATAAATTTACTTTAAGATTTTAAATCATGGAACATATTGAAAATATTAACAGATTATTTTACAAATATTATGTAGAAAATCCCAATTTGGAATCCTATGAAGCGCCAAGAATTCATCTTTCAACGGGAAAATTAATTGCTTGTGATCCTTTGGTAACCAAAGAAATGCCACCTTTTGAAGCGGTTTTCCCAAGAGGTGATTTTCAAGTGAATATACTTAAAGAGAGGGTAAGTAATTGCGTGGCTTATGTGGAAATTGCTTTTTCAACAAAACTGGTAGATCGTTGGGAAATGGCTACCATAAAAGGACAAGAAGTAAAATCTTTGAAAGAAGGAGAAGTTTTTGGTTATCCTGTAGAAAGTGGAATGGGCTGTTTTATGGATTTGGAAACGCAGGAAGATTTGAACATTCTTGAAAAAAAACTTTTTGAGAGAAAAGGAGATGATTTTATGGGAATTTATGAAGAGTTTTTTCACGATCATTTTTTTGACGAAAACGGAGCTATTGATCAATTTGCTGCCCTAAAACCGGATCAAGAAAAACCGGGTAATATTTTGGCTTTTGAAACCGGCTATGGTGAAGGTTTTTATGCAAGCTACATTGGATATGACAGCGAGAACGAACCGGTGAAAATAGTATCAGAATTTATAGAAATCAATATTTCTTAAATTTTTTCTGAAATGTTTTGCATAAAAAAAAGCCTTTACTAAAACTGTATTTTTAAAAATATTTGTCCACTTTTACGGTGGACTTTTTTTATGAAACCAATATCTATTTTTACTTCAGATCACGTTCAGATTACAGCGCATTTGTTTGAACCTTCCGTTGCCAATCACAAATTGCTAGTCATCAATTCAGCTACGGGTGTTAAACAGCAGGTTTATTTTAGTTTTGCAAAATTTTTGGCTGAAAATGGATTTACTGTGATTACTTACGATTATCGAGGAATTGGACTTTCAAAACCCCAAAAATTAAAAGGTTTTAAAGCTTCGATGAGAATTTGGGGAACTTTGGATTTTCGAGCGGTCACAGATTTTGTTAAAAATAATTACCCGAAATACGAGAAGTTTTGTTTGGGACATTCTGTGGGAGCCCTTATTTTAGGGATGAACAAAGATGCTTCCTTATTTAAAAAATTTATTTTTGTGGCAACGCAAGATGCATTTGCCGGACATCTCCCCAAAAAAATTGCACTTTCTGCTTATTTAGGATTTGGTGTGGCGGTTCCAATAATTTCACAAATTATGGGCTATTTTCCTGCCCATTGGTTCCGTTTAGGCGAAACTTTACCGAAAGGAAGTGCTTTGGATTGGCGAACTT
>JAEZWE010000103.1 GCA_023420435.1 Bacteroidota bacterium | reverse complement strand
ACTGGGATCTTATTGTTGGTTGTTTTTTCTAAAATGATAAATGTGATTGAGCCAAAGAAAATCCCTGAAAATATTGACAAAATAATACTTCCGATAAAAAATTGCAAAACATGATTTTTAATTAAATCCAAAGAAAAATTTTGCTTTTGAAAATCAGGATTGGTTATTCAAAAAGTATCCACCAATCCACATCGATATCATTATAATAAAAGGAATAAGAGGAGGAAAGCTAATATGAGTACATAAATAAGAAATAAGTTTGTTTAATTTGAAAACAGTGGCTAAAAAAATTACTATAACCGTATGAAAACCAATAAAAGGCGAAAGTCCTACAAAAATTCCAAGAGCAACAGAAAGGGCTTTTGTTTTATTACTTCCTTGGGTTTGTATAATATTCTCTTTTAAAAATCTTTTCCAACCTTTTCTACGAAAATATCTGAAGAAAATTTTTTGGGATTGTAGAGAATTTTGGATGAAGTTTTTCAAAAATTTGAATTTATTAGCAAAATTAAAAGATTTATTTTATAAAAAACATCTATATAATAAGGAATAGATTTAACAGAAAATTTGCACCAAATAAAAATATTCTACTTTTGCAAAAAAAAATCAGGGATGCCAAAAAATTTAGTTATTGTCGAATCTCCGGCCAAAGCAAAAACCATTCAAAAATACTTAGGAAGCGATTTCGAGGTGAAGTCCAGTTTCGGACATATCCGCGATTTACCCAAAAAAGGAATGGGGATTAACTTGAATACTTTCACACCAGATTACGAAGTTTCTGCAGACAAAAAGAAAATTGTTGCGGAACTGAAAGATGCTGTAAAAAAAGCAGAAATGATTTGGTTGGCTTCCGATGAAGACCGTGAAGGAGAAGCCATTGCATGGCATTTAGCCCAAGAATTAAAACTAAAAGAAGACAATACCAAAAGAATCGTATTTCACGAGATCACGAAAAATGCGATTTTTAAAGCCATCGAAAATCCAAGAAAAATTGATCAAAATTTGGTAAATGCACAACAAGCTCGCCGTATTTTGGACAGAATTGTTGGTTTTGAAATGTCACCCGTTTTGTGGAAAAAAGTAAAAACCGGACTTTCTGCAGGAAGAGTTCAATCGGTTGCAGTGCGTTTAATTGTGGAAAGAGAACTGGAGATTAGAGCATTTGAACCAAAATCTTCGTTCAAAATAGAAGGTATTTTTGTAAATGAAACCAAACAAGATATTTCTGCCAAAACCAAAAGAGATTTTGAAAACGAAAAAGAGGCTGAAAAATTTCTAGAAATTTCTAAAAATACTGATTTTAAAGTTCTAAATGTTGAAACAAAGCCAGGAACGCGTTCTGCTTCCGCGCCATTTACAACTTCTACATTGCAACAGGAAGCTTCGAACAGATTGGGTTACGGCGTAACTTCTACGATGAGAGTTGCTCAAAGGTTATACGAAGAAGGATTCATCACTTATATGAGAACAGACTCCGTGAATTTATCGCAAGAAGCAATCAATGGAGCGAAATCACAAATTATTTCAGAATTTGGTGAAAAATATTCAAAACCGAGAAATTATACGACGAAATCTGCATCTGCGCAAGAAGCACACGAAGCGATTCGTCCAACCGATTTTTCTGTAAAATCCGTTGGTGATGCGCAGTTGAACAAATTATATCAACTCATTTACAAAAGAACTTTGGCTTCGCAAATGGCTAATGCCGAAATTGAAAAAACGACGATTGAAATTGGAGATCCAAAATTGCCACAAAATTTTGAAGCGCAAGGTGAAGTTATCATTTTCGATGGTTTTTTGAAAGCTTATGGAATTGTAAAAAATGAAGATGACGACGCAGAAGACAATGAAAAACTGCTTCCAAAAGTAAAAGTTGGTGAAATTTTGAATTTCAAAAAAATTATTGCAACGGAAAAATTCACCAAACCTTCTACAAGATATACTGAAGCCGGTTTGGTAAAAAAAATGGAAGAATTAGGAATTGGAAGACCTTCCACTTATGCTCCCACCATTCAGACGATTCAGAATAGAGAATATGTAGATAAAAGAGAAATTGAGCCTCAGGAAAGGGAAATTGTAAAAATGTCACTTTCCAAATCCGATATTAAAAAAGAAATTTTAACCGAAAAATTTGGTGGTGATAAAAATAAATTCGTTCCCACTGATATTGGCGAAGTGGTGAATGAATTCCTAACCAATAATTTTGCTGAAATTTTAGATTATGGATTCACAGCGAAAGTAGAACAGGATTTCGATGATATTGCGAACGGAGCCGAAAAATGGAAAGAAGTTTTAGGAGATTTCTATAAAGATTTCCATCCGAAAATTGAAGATGTGGAAGAAAATGCAGATCGTGCAACAGGAGAAAGAGAATTGGGAACCGATCCGAAAACCGGAAAAAAAGTCATCGCAAGAATGGGGCGTTATGGTGCTATGATCCAAATTGGCGACAATGACGATGAAGAAAAAACTTTCGCATCGCTTCTTCCGCACCAAAATATTGCGACGATTTCCTTTGAAGAAGCAATGGAATTATTCAAAATTCCATTCGATTTAAAAGATTTTGATGGGAAAACAGTTTCTGTTGGGGTTGGTAAATACGGTCCATACCTAAAATGGGGCGAAACTTTTATTTCTTTAGGAAGAGGAACAGATCCTTTTTCTGTAAATCAAGAAATGGCTGAAGAAGTTATTAAAGATAAAATTGAAGCTGATAAACCTGTAGCAACCTACAAAGGAGAACCTGTTACCAAAGGAACCGGACGTTTTGGTCCTTTCGTAAAATATCAAAATATTTACGTTAATGTTCCGAAAAAATACGATTTCGAGAACCTTTCAGAAAGTGATATTAATGAACTGATTACGGCAAAATTGGAAAAAGAAGCTAATCGTTATATTCAACAATGGGAAAAGGAAAAAATTTCCATTGAAAATGGAAGATGGGGACCTTTTATCAAATTTGGAAAAGCCAATTTCAAAATTCCAAAAAATAAAAAAGACGAAAAATATACTTCCGAAGATTTAGCCAACGTTTCTTTGGATGAGGTGAAAAAGTGGATTTCGGCGCAGGACAGTAATGCGTTTAAAGAGAAAAAACCAGCCGCAAAGAAAACGGTAAAGAAAAAAAGCACTACAAAAAAGAAATAAATCTAAGAAGCATTATTAGAGCTTTAAACTCAAACAACGCTTATAAAGAATATTGTATTCGAGAAAATTAAACCTTACAGGTTTCCGAAACCTATAAGGTTTTTTTTGTGCAGTTTTAATAAGTTTGCAGAAAATTAACTTTTCATGAATTTTGAAGATTTTATCATTCCGCACCAAAATATTAAACACGAAAAATGGCAAATTGGTTCTTTGATTACTGAAGAAATTCCTGAAAATGGGATTGTTTTACTTTTTGTCTCGGATTTTCGTGGAGCTGGAAAGGGTGCGGAAATTCAGGATTTCACCACCATCAGAAAAATTTTTTATAAACTTTCTAAACTCGATTTTGAATTGCCGATTTGCGATTTGGGCGATTTGGTTTCCGGAAAAACGGTTGAAGATTCGCATTATGTTTTGCAGGAAGTTTTATCGACTTGTCACTATAAAAATACCATTCCGGTAATTATTGGTGGAAGTAATGATTTTGCTTATTCACTTTTTTCGACGCTCAATTTTCATCATAAAAACATCAATTATACTCAAATTTCTAATGTAGTTTCTTTAGCAAACGAAGGCGAAGAAATAAATGAAAAAAATTATTTAAGCCGGATTTTTTCAACCAAAAATTTTTCGATTAATAATTTTCATCTTTTAGGCTATCAAAAGCACTTGAATGATGAAGAGGGTTTAAAAATGATTAAACAAGTGGAATTTGATGTCGTTCGTTTAGCAGAAATGATGGGAGATACCAAAAAAACAGAACCTTTTTTTAGAAATGCTGATTTGGTAACCCTAAATTGTAATGCGATAGAAAGTTTTGGTGAAGATTTTTCAATACATCCGCAGGTAAACGGTTTGAACCGAAGAGAAATTTGTGCTTATATGAAAGAAATTGGCTTAAGCGAAAATTTAAAATCTGTAGGAATTTTTAATTTTAATTTTGAAGCAGTAAACATTTTGAATCATCAGCTGTTAGCGCAAATGCTTTGGTATCTTATGGAAGGGATAAACATTAGAAACTCGCATCCAAAAGAAAAAAATATGGAAACTTTTTGGGTTATTATTGATGATCGCCAATTTGCTTTTTTAAGAGATACTTTTACAGATCTTTGGTATTTTGGAAACCAAGATGATGTAAATTACTGTTTGCCTTGTACACATGAAGAATATCTAATGGCCAAAAAAGGGAAATTATCGCAAAGGTTATCAAAATTTTCAAATTAAAAAATTCCTTCAAAATTTTGATAATCAGAATAAAAAAATTGTTTTTTCGTTTCTTTTATTAATTTATGTTTTTTTTGTTTATTTTTAACTAATTATTAAGAATTTCGGTAATATAAAAATGTTTTATATTTGCAGAATTAAGATTTTATATAAAACCAAAACCATCCTCTTCTATGAATAAAAATTTATTACTAGGCTTGCTTGTGGCTGTTTTCTCAGTTTCAGGTTTAAACGCACAAAGACATGAGCTAGGAATTCGTTTGGGAACAACCAATTTGGTAGGAGACATTGGTAGAACAAACTATCTTTTGCAAAGACCCATGATGATAACAGGAGGTTTGGATTATGGGGTGCCTTTTTATGGAGGAGTTATGTACAGAATGAACTTTAATCCACATCAAACGTTAAGATTTGATTTAGGGTATAACCACATTCAATTTCATGATGCTTACGCAAAAGAAGAATACAGAAGAAATAGAGGATTGTGGGGGACTAACACTTTATTAGAAGCAGATGCTATTTTTGAATACAATTTTTTTCCTGTAAATAACGAACAAGAAAGAGGAATGGTAAGTCCATACATTTTTGCAGGAGTTGGAGCTATGATGCATGATGTTAGCCAGGCAAGAATAAGCCATGATTTTAATAGAGACGCTAATGGTGTTGCTTTAGCACCAACCAATGAACTGGATTTTGTATCCAACATCACCTATGAAAGTGGAAAAAAAGTAGCGGCCTATATTCCTTTTGGGGTAGGTCTTAAATATAAATTTAATTATAATTGGGCAATTTCTGGAGAAGTAATGTTGCGTCCTGTACTTTCAGATCAAGTAGATTACAGTACTATTAATGAAAAAGATGTAAAAGCAACTTACAATGCAGATATTTTAGCACCAAATACCAATAGTTCTCTTCTACAGAACGGTGTTTATTTTCTTGTGGCTAAAGAAAGAGAAAAAGCATTTATTAACAGCCGAAAAGTTGGAGATCTAAATTCAAGTGATTGGGTGAACAGTGTTACATTAGCACTTACCTATTCTTTTGGAAGACCTCCTTGTTATTGTGACTAACATGTCGTTGATAAAAGAACAAATAAATCCGAACAATTTACCGAAACATGTTGCCATTATTATGGATGGTAACGGAAGATGGGCGAAATCCAGAGGCGAAAAAAGAACTTTTGGACACAAAATAGCCGTAGAATCTGTTAGAAATGCAATTAATGCGGCAGATTCAATCAACATCAAATTTCTTACTTTATATACCTTTTCTTCTGAAAATTGGGGAAGACCTGATGATGAAGTAGATTCATTAATGAATTTACTTGCAGAGTCTTTATTGGCTGAGGTAGAAGAAATGCATCGAAAAGGTTTAAAATTGCATGTCATAGGAGACATCAACAAATTGCCGGATTTAGTAAAAGAAATATTATTCAATATAGTAGAACTCACTTCTAAAAATACAAAACTTAACCTTGTCTTAGCGTTAAGTTATGGTTCTCACAATGAAATTTTGAATGCAGTAAAAGAAATTAGTTCAAAAGTAAAAAAAGGAGAAATTGAAGTAGAGGCTATAGATGAACAACTTTTTGAAAATCATTTATACACTAAAAATATTCCCAATGTAGATCTTTTGATTCGCACGAGTGGCGAAATGAGAGTTAGCAATTTCCTTTTGTGGCAAATTGCGTATGCAGAAATGCAGTTTTTAGATGTTTTGTGGCCGGATTTTTCTGAAAATCACTTCTTTCAATGTATTCTGGATTATCAGAATAAAGAAAGAAGATACGGCAAAACAAGTGAGCAGATTTCAAAATAAAAAAAGAAAAAGTAGTAAAAATATACAATGAAGTTAAGATTCATTCCCATTATTATGTTCGTTGCTTCGGCACATTTTTATGGTCAGGTAACACCACAGGGAAATCAGGATACCAATCCTGTTTATGCAGAAAGCCAACAAGGATCCTATATTCTGAAAGATATTGTGGTGGATGGAGTAAAAAAATATTCCGCAACACAAATTTTGAGATTTACTGGTTTAGTGAAGGGTGAAACCGTAGATATTCCGGGACAGAAAATTAGTAATGCCATCAAGAAACTTTGGGAAACCAATTCGTTTTCAGAAGTTGAAGTGTATGTTCAGGACATTCAAGGTGAAAACGTCATCTTAAAATTCCGTTTAGAAGATCTTAAAGAACTAGGAGAAGTAACTTTCACCGGAAAAGGAATTGGAAAAAGCAAAAATGAGAAACTTGCTAAAGACAATAATCTGAAACCCGGGACAAAAATCACTCAAAATTTAGTTTCTACTATTAAAACCAACATTCCTCAGGAATATGTAAAAAAAGGATTTGCTGACGCTAAAGTTACTATAAAAGATAAAGTAAATGCTTCTGATCCTAATTTGGTGGACTGGACTATTGAAGTGGATAAAGGAAAGAGAATAAAAATTGACCGTATCGAGTTTGAAGGAAATACAGATATTTCTGATAAAAAACTTCGTAATAAAGGTTTTAAAGAAACCAAGCAGAAAAGATTTGGCCTTAAAGCCATTTTCAAGCCTTCAAAATTTATCAAAGATAAATATGAAAAAGACAAACAAAATTTGATTGATTATTACAATTCCCAAGGTTACAGAGATGCAACCATCGTTTCAGATTCAGTTTGGAGAAACAAAAATAACAACTACGAAATCGAAGTAAAACTAAGTGAAGGAAAGAAATATTACATCGGCGATATTACCTTTACCGGAAATACTGCCTTTCCAACAGAATATCTTGAAAGAAGATTAGGCTATAAAAAAGGAGATATTTACGATGCAGTAGGATTCAACAAAAAAGTTGGTGAAGATGGAGGTAAAGAAGATGATTCCGATATTAGATCTATTTATCTTAATAATGGTTATCTGTTTTCAAATGTAACACCGGTGGAAAAATCGGTAAACGGAGATTCCATCAATTTAGAAATAAGAATTTCCGAAGGTGAAAAAGCAAGCTGGAACAAAGTAACATGGAGTGGAAATACCACTACGCATGACCACGTTGTACTAAGATCTCTAAGAACAAAGCCAGGAAATCTTTTTGCAAAATCCGACATCAAAAGAACCTATTTTGATTTGGCAGGAATGCAATTTTTCGATCCACAACAGGTTGGACAGGAAATACAGCCAAATCCACAGGATAACACCGTTGATATCCATTGGAGTTTAGTAGAAAAAGGTTCTTCGCAAGTTCAATTACAGGCAGGATATGGAGGAAATTCCTTTATCGGAACTTTAGGGCTGACTTTCAATAACTTCTCATTAAGAAACTTTTTGAAATTTAAAGATTTCAAACCGGTTCCTCAAGGAGATGGACAAACGCTTTCCATTCAAGCGCAAGCTGGACAGTATTTTCAGAATTATGGGATTTCATTTGTTGAGCCATGGTTGTTTGGTACAAAACCAACTGCACTTTCTGTAAGTGTAAACCAATCCTTGGTGAAGTATAGCGACACTTACGGAGATTCTCAAAAATTAAATATTTTCTCTGCAAGTGCAGGTTTAAACCGACTTTTAAAATGGCCAGATGATTATTTCTCCATGTATACCGGTTTACAATATCAAAGCTATAATTTCAAAAATTATCCTTTCCAGTTTGGAGATTCTACTGAATATTATGGAAGTGCTCAAAACTTCAGTATTAACCTTGGTTTAAGCCGAAATTCAGCTGGCGTGGATCCAATCTTCCCAACCAGTGGTTCTAATATCGAGTTAACAGCGAAATTAACACCGCCTTACTCTTTATTTAGCAAGAAAGATTATTCCACCATGACGCCTGTTGAAAAATACAAGTTGATGGAATTCTATAAAATAAAAATGAAAGCTGATGCTTACAATGAAATTATTGGAAAATTAGTTCTTAGAAGTACTGCTGAAATGGGATTTATGGATGGGTATAATAAAGAACTTGGAGCACCTCCTTTTGAAAGATATTATGTTGGTGGAGTTGGACTTTTTGGTGGAAGATATGATGGACGTGAATTAATTCCTTTAAGAGGTTACGAAAACGCAAGTTCGTACGGAGGAACTACTGAAGATGTTACACCCTTAGGTGGAGGTACTATTTACAATCGTTTTTCGTTAGAATTAAGATACCCGATTTCTTTAAATCAAACTGCAAAAATTTATGGACTTACCTTTTTGGAAGGTGGAAATGTTTGGAACTCTTGGGGACAATACAATCCATTCCAGTTAAAAAGATCTGCCGGAATTGGAGTGAGGGTTTATATGGGCGCATTTGGTTTAATTGGTTTCGACTTTGCGTATGGTTTTGATAAACCATTGTACAACAATGAACCATCGGGATGGAAAACCCATTTCTTAATGAACCAATCTTTGTAAAAAAATGAAAAATTTAAAATTTTTATTGGTAATCCAATTGTTGTTTGTTGCTTTTTTTGCCAATGCACAAAAAATTGGGGTTGTAGATACCAATTACATTTTGGAAAAATTGCCGCAATATAAAGACGCAGAAAACCGTCTTAACACACAAATCGCAACTTGGCAAACGGAAATACAGAATTTACAGTCGGATTACGAAAGAAAAAAATCCGCTTTTGAAAGTGAAAAAGTGCTTTTAGTTGGAGATCAGTTGAAACAGCGCGAAAAAGAAGTTCGCGATTTGGATCAAAATATTAAAACCACTTTAAGCCTGCGATTTGGAACCAATGGTGAAATTGCCAAACTAAGAGCCAATCTTACGCAACCATTCCAGGATCAAATTTGGAACGCTATCAAAACCATGTCCGAAAAAAATGGATTGGGCATAGTGTTTGATAAAAGCAACAACGTTAGTGTTATTTTTCTTCAAAAAAGATACGATTACACTGATAAAGTATTGGATTATCTTTTGAAAGGAACTTTAGAAAAGAAAAAATAAAAATTTAACCAAAATCAAAAAATTTTATCTAAAACAAGTATAAATTAATATTTAACCTCAATTATGAAAAAATTAAGTGTATTATTTGCAGCAGTAATGATGTTTTTAGCTGTAGGAGTTGCAAAAGCTCAAAAAATCGCAACCATGGATGTAGCTGCGGTTCTTAATGCAATGCCGGAAAAGAAAAAAGCGGACGATCAGTTAACTGCTTTTACCAATGCTAAACAAGCTGAAATTAAAAAGCAAGCAGATGCAGCACAAGCTTTATATGAAAAATATGAAAAAGAAGCAGCGTCTCAAACTGCAGAAACAAATAAAGCAAGAGGTGCAGAGATGCAAAAATTAGGTGAAGATCTTCAGAAAAAAAGAGATGCAGCAATGCAGGAATTCAACACCAAACAAGATGCAGCTTATGCGCCAATCGAAAAGAAATTTTACGATGCCGTAAACAAAGTTGCAAAAGCAAATGGATGGGATTATATTATGGATGCAAATTCTACAGCATTTGTAATTAAAAATGGTCCGGATGCAACGCCACTTGTAAAAAAAGAACTAGGTCTTTAATTAATATTAAAATACCATAAAACCATCTCATTTCGGGGTGGTTTTTTTATTTTTGTACTATGGAAAAAGAAATTTCGAGTATCGTAAAAATCCGTTTTAGTGATTGCGATCCAATTGGTCATCTTAGTAATGTGAAATATCTCGAGTATATGATGAACGCTCGTGAAGATCATGTGGAAGCTTTTTATGGATTTACTTACGAAGATTATATCAAAGAAACCGGTTGTACTTGGATTGCACTTCAGAATGAAATTGCCTATTTGAAAGAAGTTCGAGCAAATAAAAAAGTAAAAATCACAAGTAAAACCATCGAAATAACTGATCGAATTTCGAAAATTGAGATATTAATGAAAAGTGAAGACGGAAGCATAATTCATGCTGTATTATGG
>JAEZWE010000075.1 GCA_023420435.1 Bacteroidota bacterium | reverse complement strand
AAGGAAAACTGATTCCGCAATTAAAAATCGGTAACGAAATTTTTGAAAACCAATTGGTTGAACTGAATTACGATCACATTCCACAACAAAAAGTTTTGTTGCCAGGTGCCGCAAAAATAGCAAAATTGGAAATCAACAAAAAATGTGAAAAGATTGGCTATATCGACGGAGCCGGAGACAGCGTTGCAGAAAATTTAGCACAAATCGGTTATCAAGTCGAGAAAATTTTACCTCAAAATATCACAATGGAAAATTTGCAAAAATTTGATGTGGTGGTTTTGGGAATTCGTGCTTTTAATGTGATTCCAGAGTTGAAATTCAAAAATAAAATCCTTTTTGAATACGTTGAAAAAGGTGGAAATTTAGTTGTTCAATACAACACTTCAAGAGGTTTGGTAACGGAAGAAATTGCACCTTTCCAACTGGAGTTAGGAAGAGATCGAGTGACGGATGAAACTTCAGAAGTCCGATTTTTAAGAGAAAATGAAGTTTTTAAAACGCCCAATCTCATCACCAAAAAAGATTTTGAAAATTGGGTTCAGGAAAGAGGACTTTATTTTCCCGAAAAATGGGGAAAGGAATTATCACCTGTAATTTCGATGAATGACGCAGGCGAAAAACCTTTGGACGGAAGTATTTTGGTCGGAAAATACGGAAAAGGATATTATGTTTACACGGGATTGAGTTTCTTTAGAGAACTTCCCGAAGGTGTTTCCGGAGCGTATCGATTGTTTGCGAATTTACTTTCTTTAGGAAAAAAATAAAATATGAATCAAACGAAAAAATACGAGTGGAAACCTATTTATGCATGGCTTTTAATCGTCAATGCCATTTATATTATTTTGTTTTATTTAATCATGAAATTTTTATAAAATGGCTTGGATAGATTGGTTGGTTCTCATTGCTTCGATGCTTTTCATTGTCTTGTACGGAACTTGGAAAACTCGAGGCGAAAAAAATATTCAAAATTTTTTGAAAGGAAACGATAGTGGTTGGTTTACGGTGGGACTTTCCGTAATGGCAACACAAGCAAGCGCAATTACGTTTCTTTCTACGCCGGGACAAGCGTTTCACGACGGAATGGGTTTTGTGCAATTTTATTTCGGATTGCCAATTGCGATGGTGATTATTTGTCTAGTGTTCATCCCGATTTATCATAAACTCAATGTTTACACAGCGTACGAATTTTTGGAAAACCGTTTCGATTTAAAAACCAGAACATTAACAGCCATTCTATTCCTTATCCAACGTGGACTTTCCGCAGGAATTACAATTTTCGCTCCGGCTATTATTCTTTCCGCCGTTTTGGGTTGGAATTTAATTTTGTTAAATATTATCATCGGAAGTTTGGTGATTATTTACACCGTTTCGGGCGGAACAAAAGCCGTAAACGTCACGCAAAAGCAACAGATGGCGATTATTATGGCGGGAATGGCTTTGGCTTTTGGAATTTTGGTGTATTCGCTTCCAAATGGAATTAATTTTGGAAATGCGATGCAAATTGCCAAAGCAAGCGGAAAAATGGAAATTTTGGATTTTTCTTTCGATTTTGAAAACCGATACACATTTTGGAGCGGAATTATCGGCGGAACTTTTTTGATGCTTTCGTATTTCGGGACAGATCAAAGTCAGGTTCAACGATATTTGTCGGGAAAATCGGTGAAAGAAAGTCAAATGGGAATGATTATGAACGGCATGCTGAAAGTTCCGATGCAATTTTTTATTTTGTTGACGGGCGTGATGGTTTTTGTGTTTTATCAATTCAATTCTTCGCCATTAAATTTCAATCCTGTTGCGCAAAAAAGTATTGAAAATTCAGAATATTCTTCAAAATATAAAGAATTAAATGCGCAACAAAATGCCAATTTTGAAACGAAGAAAAATTTGATTTTGAATTATTCTAATTCAAATAAAAAAGAGAAAATTCAAACCGAACTCGAGTCACTTAACGAAAAGGAAAAAACTTTGCGAAAAGAGGCGCAAGAACTGATTTCCAAAGCCGACAAAAATGTTGAAACCAACGATAAAGATTACGTTTTCATCCATTTTATTTTGAATCATCTTCCAAAAGGAATTATCGGATTGTTGTTGGCAATGGCGCTTTGTGCGGCGATGTCTTCCACCGCTTCAGAATTGAACGCTTTAGCGACAACGACTACGATGGATTTGTACAAGCGAAATCAAAAATCTGAAAAAACGGAAAGTCATTATTTGAAAGCCTCGAAATGGTTTACGTTTTTGTGGGGAATTTTAGCGATTTTATTTGCGTGTGTTGCGAATTTATTTGATAATTTGATTCAATTGGTGAACATTATCGGTTCTATATTTTACGGCAATGTTTTGGGAATTTTTCTATTGGCGTTTTTCTTTAAAACCGTAAAATCGAAAGCAGTTTTTGCGGCTGCGATTGTTACGCAAATTGTTGTAATTTTCGGTTGGTGGTACGATTGGATGCCATATTTATGGCTGAATTTCTTTGGTTGTGCTTTGGTGATTGTTATGGCTTTAATCATTCAACAATTTCAACAGAAAAATGTTAAGCGTTAAGGTATCTATTTTAAATTTCGGCTAAAGCCTATATTATATTTACTAAAAAAAGCGGGCTAAAGCCCGCTCCTATTGAATATTTTTACTCGAAAATTACTTTGCGCCCCACTCTTTCAAGCTTTCTTTGTTCATTTTGATATAATCTTCATTTTTCGCTTTTTCGGCGCCTTCCAAAGATTTTTTTGCCAATTCAATTGCTCCTTTTTTGTCGCCTGCTTTTGCATAAATCAAGGATTGTTGACGAAGTTGGTAAAATTTCGGATCCTTGTTAATTTTCATTCCTTCATCAAACCATTTTTTAGCTTGCTGAATATCTTTTCCAGAACTGAAATAATAATTTGCTGCAGACATATAATCTTGTGCAGTTGGATTGGCTTTTAAAGTGGTATCAATGGAAGCCATCACTTTTTGTTCCGTGGGAACGGTAATCGGAACTTCTACATAAACATTGTCCCAAAGGAAATTCAATTTAGCAGAATTCATTGATAAATCATCGATAGAAATGGAAAAAGTTTCAAAAGAAAAAGGCATATTTTGTACTTTTCCAGTAGCTTTTGCCACTACTTTTTTATCGTCCCAATTTTCAGGAGTTCCCCAATTTTCGTTGTCTGAATACAAATAAACTTCCCAGGAATCTTTATTAGGTTTTGTATAAATGGCGTATTTTCCCGCTTTTACATTTTGTCCACCAAAATTGATATCATCCGAAAATTCGATGGTTGAATTTTTGTTGGCTCCTGTTCTCCAAATTTTTCCGTAAGGAACTAAATTTCCAAAAATTTCTCTTCCGTTTTTATTTGGTCGAGAATATTCCAGTTCCATTTCGGTTAAACCAACAGTAACTTCATATTCTGCTGCAGCACTTGCCGCAGGAGTTTTCACTTGAGAAAAACTTAATGCACTGATTGAAAGTACACAAGCTAGAGTAAGAATTTTTTTCATTGTTAAATTTTATGAGGCTTAAATTTAAGAATAATTTCATGAAATAGTATTCCTTTATTATGAATTCCTAAAGTGTAGAATGATTTTAAATCTAAAAATACAGAACGTAAAGTATGATTTTTTAAAATTTTTCTAAAAACCTTTTGTAACAAAAGCATTAAAGAAGCTGTCTAATTGTCTGATAAAACGATACCATGAATAAAATAGTTCTTCCTGCAATTTTACTTATTGGCTTTTTGGCAAAGTCGCAAGATCAAAATACGGATACTATAAAAACAGAACAGATTAAGGAAGTTATCCTCATCGCTAAAAAACCTACGATTGAAAGCAAAGCAGACAGAACGGTTTTCAATGTTGCCAATTCTTCTATTTTATCAGGAAATACGACTTGGGACGTTTTAAGAATGACACCACTTGTAAACATTGATAATAATGATGTGGTAAAAGCTGAAGGCGAAAATGTTACGGTGTATATCAACGACAGAAAATCGGTTTTTACAGGAAAAGAATTGAAGGAATATCTGAAAACCATTCCTGCCGATAATTTAATGAAAATTGAAGTCATCACCAGTCCATCTGCAAGATATGAAGCTAATGGTTCCGTGATCAACATTGTTTTGAAAAAATTACTGAATGAAGGGATGAAAGGAAGTGCTTCTTTCACGAATACCCAAAATCGAAAAAATTCGCAGTATTCCAACCTAAATCTCAATTATCACAAAGGAAATTATACCCAATCTTTGATGGTAAGCTATAGCGATAACATCAATGTTTATGAGAATAAAAGCGAAAATTTTCTCTACGCAAACAATTCATTAACAAAAATTTCCAACGAAAATACCCATCAATACAAAACCCCTTCTTTTTCTTCCACTTCCGAATTAGAGTTGAATGATAAAAACAATATCGGTTTAATTTTGGAATTTTCCAGAAACCAAAAAAATTCTTCTTCCAATGCAAATGGAGAAACCTATGAAAATGGGATTTTTCAGGATTCTTACGCGAGAAATCAGTTTTTGGAAGGACGCGACAAAAATTTAGGAACCAATGTATTTTACAAATATTACGACAAAGAGAAAAACAAAATTCTCGATATTAATTTGGGCGTAAACTACGATGCAGTGAACGATACCAATACCCATCTTACGGATTTTACCAATGCTCAGGATTTGGGAATTAGAATTTTAGCGAACAACCAAAACAGAGATTATTATTTCAAAGCAGATTATTCGCAACCTATAGGAAAAGAAGGAAGTCAAATAGAATTTGGTGGAAAAATCAACTTTAAAAATAACGTAGTTCCTTACACTTTTTTAAATTTTGATAATAATCAGTGGATGAATGATCCAACAAGAACCAATAATTTTCAATATTTAGAAAATCTGAATGCAGTTTATGGCAATTATTCACACACTTTGTTTAAGAAATTAGAAACCCGAGTTGGTTTGCGTTACGAGTACATCCATTTCATTATTCAACAACATGTCGGTAATATCGAAAAGAAAAATTCTTACGGAAGTTTGATGCCCAATTTATTATTAAAATATTCTTTTTCAGATAATTATAATCTTACCGCAACATATAACCGATATCTTTGGAGACCTTGGTATTCGGAATTCAATCCTTTTCTTTTACCGAGTAACGATGGAACTTACTTCCGTGGAAATATGGATTTGCAACCCAATCCAAGTAACAGAATTAATCTAAAATTAGGGCTTTTCAAAAAATATTTTATTTCAGCGAATTACTTTTTTACCAATCAGGATTATTGGAGCAGTTGGTATTTAGAAGATGGAAAAATGATCAGTATGCCTACGAATTTCGATGGAAAAGTGAAAAATTACCGTTTGAATGCCAGTACAAACCAAACCTTTTTAGAAAATAAATTTAATGTGAATTTTGATTTTGGCTTCAGCTACTCCGACAACAGTGATTTCAATGCAAAAAACAATATTCAAATGGACAGTTATGTTTCCAACTGGAACGGTTCCTCCAATATTTCTTACACCAATTTGTTTAATAAGAATATTAATTTAAGTGGTTGGTTCGGAATTTTCACCCAAAACAATGGGAATTCTCTTGCTAATAGAGCCAATTTTTTCCATAATATTTCGATGACGAAAATTTTTCCCAATTTAGAAATGGAAGCAACCATTAGGCTTAATAATATTTTTATGCGTCCTCATTTTGATAATACGACATATTCATCCATCGGAACTTTTCGGAATTCCACTATTTGGGATTGGCACGGAATATCCTTCAGTTTGGTAAAACGTTTCGGAAATCAAAAAGTAAAAGAAAATTCTAAAACGAACGTGGAAAAAGACAGTGGTGGCGGAAAATAAAACTAATTGCAAATTGCAAATTATGAATTACGCTAATTCAAACTTTGATTAATTGTGAATTAAAAAATCCTGTTGAAAATTTTCAACAGGATTTTTTGTAATTCTTAATTCTTAATTTCTAATTTCAAATTGATATTTTATTCCCATTCAATCGTTGCAGGAGGTTTTGAAGAAATATCGTAAGCAACTCGGTTTATACCGCGAACTTCATTGATAATTCGGTTGGAAACATTTTCCAAAAATTCGTAAGGCAATTTACTCCAAGTTGCCGTCATAAAATCGATGGTATTTGCAGAACGAACAACCGCAGTATATTCGTACGTTCTTTCATCGCCCATAACGCCTACAGATTTTACGGGAAGTAAAACCACAAAAGCCTGAGAAACTTTTTCGTACAAATTATTTTTGTACAATTCATCAATAAAAATTTGATCGGCTTCCTGCAAAATTTTCACTTTTTCGGAATCTACTTCACCTAAAATCCGGATTCCTAAACCAGGTCCCGGAAAAGGATGACGATATACCAAATGATGCGGAATTCTCAATTCCTCGCCTACTTTTCGTACTTCATCTTTAAATAATTCGCGTAAAGGTTCCAACAATTCCAACTTCATTTCTTCAGGAAGTCCACCAACGTTGTGGTGAGATTTTATTACTGCAGAAGGACCTTTTACCGACTGACTTTCAATAACATCGGGATAGATTGTTCCTTGTGCTAAAAATTTTGCGCCTTCAAATTTGTGAGATTCTTCATCGAAAACTTCGATAAATTCTCTTCCAATGATTTTTCTTTTTTCTTCAGGATCAGCAATTCCCGCCAATTTAGAAATGAAACGATCAGAAGCATCAACCATATCAATATTCATGTGGAAATGTTCACCGTAATTTTCCATTACTTTTTTCCCTTCATCTTTGCGCAAAAGTCCGGTATCTACAAAAATACACTGCAAC
>JAEZWE010000020.1 GCA_023420435.1 Bacteroidota bacterium | reverse complement strand
AAATAAGCCAGAAACCGCCCATTTTAATGTAAAATTCTGGATTCAGTAAATCCTTCCAGCTCTCGAATTGCTCCATATAATTTGTTATGCAACAAAAATACTTTTAAAAAGTAGGATTTGAAAATTATTATGATTTTTTTAACTAAACTTATTTTTCATCCTTCTGTATCGTAGAAATTCTTTCATCTTTTCCGTCATGTTTCCAACCTGGAGCTTTGAAAATATACTTCAGTTTTGCTTTTAAATTTGGGGCTTTTTTAACATCTTTCATCATATTTCCAAATTCATCAAAAACAATATGGAAAACGTTGTATGAGTTAATATTATGTAAAATTCCATAATCGTGAATTTTTGATATTTCTGCTTTATACGTACCGAAAAGATGATCCCAAATCATCAAAATTCCACCATAATTTTTGTCGAGTTCCTCAATTTGTCTGGAATGATGAACCCGGTGATTGGAAGGCGAATTAAAAATTTTATCAAACCAGCCCAATTTTCCGATAGCTTCTGTATGAGGCCAAAACTGAAAAATTAAATTAAATTGATGCATCATGGCATTCATCAACGGATGAAAACCAATAATCACAAAAGGAATATACCAAAGATCACGGTACAAAATTTCAAACCAACCTTGTCGTAAAGCAATTGCAAAACTCAAATGTTTTCCAGAATGATGATTTACATGTCCTGTCCAAAGCAAACGGATTTTATGGCTTAAACGGTGATGCCAATAAAAACCAAAATCTTGGACGATTAAAACTAAAATCCACAGCCACCAATGTTTTAAATTCCATTCTAATGAAAGTAAATTGGATAAATCCCCTACTCCAAAAATATCGGTTAAACGAAAATTGTTATAAAACCAAAATAAATAGGAAATAGAAATGGCCTTCATCCCAAAATCCAGAAAAACAGCTCCCAAACCAAGACCAATACTGGAAAGTTCATCTTTTATGAGTTTTTTGGTAAAAATTTTCTGTGGAATTTGATACAAAAACGTTTCTCCCAAAATCAATAAAATAAAACCCGGAATAAAATAAGTCACCGGATCCGTAAAATCCAGTGGACTGAACAATCCGAAGTTATTGAAAAATTGGGTAATCTGTTCTTTCACAATTTTTTTTTTGGAGGTGTAAAGTAAGTTTTTTTTTATCATTTTTTTTGAAAAATTTCAGAAGTATTTATTTCGATTTTCTCTTAAAAATTAGCATTGATTTTCCCCTTTCAATTCCCTATTTTTGCAGCATGATTAACGCTGATCAATTCAAAGAAATCCAATCCCGAATTGAGGATTTATATAAATACTTGCAAATCGATAAAAAGAAAATCGAAATTTCCAACGACGACGAAAAAACAGCAGCTCCAGAATTTTGGGATAACCCAAAAGAAGCAGAAAGTTTTCTAAAACAGCTTCGTTCCAAGAAAAAATGGGTGGAAGAATATGAGGAAATCAACACGCATTTTGAAGATTTACAAGTTTTAGCCGAATTTGCAAAAGAAGATCCGGATTCTGAAAAAGAACTGGATGAGACTTTCCCAAATTTGGTGGAGAAAATTGAAGATTTGGAATTTAAAAACATGCTTTCCAATGAAGGTGACGAACTTTCAGCTGTTCTGCAAATTACTGCTGGAGCTGGTGGAACAGAAAGTTGTGATTGGGCTTCGATGTTGATGCGGATGTACACCATGTGGGCGGAAAAACAAGGCTACAAAATCCGTGAACTCAATTTCCAAGAAGGTGATGTTGCCGGTGTAAAAACCGTAACTTTAGAAATTGACGGAGAATACGCTTTTGGTTATTTAAAAGGCGAAAACGGAGTTCATCGTTTGGTAAGGATTTCTCCTTTCGATTCCAACGCAAAACGCCACACCAGTTTTGTTTCGGTTTATGTATATCCTTTGGTGGATGACACCATAGAAATCAATATTAATCCTGCCGATATTTCTTTCGAAACCATGCGTTCTTCCGGAGCTGGTGGACAAAATGTAAATAAAGTAGAAACCGCAGTTCGACTTCGTCATGCTCCAACAGGAATTATTATCGAAAATTCTGAATCTCGTTCTCAGCTTCAAAATAAAGAAAAAGCAATGCAGTTATTGCGTTCAAGATTGTATGAAATGGAATTGGAGGAAAGAATGAAAGCCCGAAACGAAATTGAAGCCAATAAAATGAAAATTGAATGGGGCAGCCAAATCCGAAATTACGTGATGCATCCCTACAAATTGGTGAAAGATGTAAGAAGTGCGCACGAAACTTCTGATGTTGATGGTGTAATGAACGGAAATATCACCCCATTTTTGAAGGCTTATTTGATGGCAGATGGAACAGCGGTTTCAAGTGATGATTTAGATTTTTAAAATTGTATCATTTCGACAACATCTTCTATAACTGGGTAAATTAAAAAAATATAAATCCATGAAAACAATCGGTTATTTCATGGATTTTTTTACATGAAGATTTCTAAACCCCTCAATTTTTAATAAGTTAGTCCACAAATTAATCCTGTTAATTATTAAGAACCTGTCTCAATTTTATTTGATGCTTTTTTTTTACTCATAAGTTGAATAACATTGAAAATAAAAGAAAAAATAAATCAAAAATCTTATCTGACTAATGTGTTTGAAATAAATTTAAACCGACTCTAAATATCAAAGAAATTAATTTTCATTTTCTTCCTCTTCATTATGCTGGAAACCAATCTGTCTTCTTGGTTTTTCAACAACTTTATAATTTTGCAGTTCGTTTTTCAGGTTTTCAATTCTTTTGGAAAAAACGTCATAATCTGTTGCGGAAACCTCAAAAATAAACTGTTGAACAGAATTCAAATAATCCTCATTCAATTTCGTTGCAGCTTCCATCAAACTGTTTTCCAGTAACGCATTTTCAATTTTAAAATTTGGATTTTTTACTTTTAAATAATAATTTCTTAAACGTTTTTTTAAACTTTGCGTAAAATCAATCACCATGGTATTGCTGAACAATTTCATTCTGGAAGTTATCTCTTTCCAATAAGGCTTTTGGTGCGCCTTGTTGAATTTCAAAATTTGCATTAAAACAGAATCGTCTTCCAAATTCATCGTCATATAACGCAAAATCATTTGCGCTCTTTCGTCCTGATTTGGCGGAAAAACAGGAATTTTCACATCAAATCTTCCCGGCGCAAAAACTTCATCATCCATCCCGACTAAATTATCCGCAGCAACCACCATCAATAAACCTTCATTCACAAAGCGATGAATACTGTGCAGAATAATATCTTTCGTGGTTTCATGTTCAGAAAGTTGGGTATAATTTTCGGATCGAACTTGAGCAATTTCATCAAAATTTTCTAGAAAAAGCAAAACTTTATCTTCTTTCATCATGGAAGTTAGAAAATCGTTAAAATCCGTTTTTACCCCATCAATAAAGGAAGTTCCGAGGTAAGAATTTTTCACTTCTTTGAATTCATAACCAATAATTTCAGCAATTTTTCGAGCCCAGAAAATTTTACCGCTTCCTTTTGGTCCGTACAAAATAATTCCGGCAGGTTTATAAATGCCCCAATCTTTGGCTTGTTG
>JAEZWE010000211.1 GCA_023420435.1 Bacteroidota bacterium | reverse complement strand
ATATTATGGTTTTTGATATCGTTTCCGTTCATGTTCATATCAAACTGATTTTCACGCCAGTTCACGCTCCAAACTCCGGCTCCATAATAGTTTCCCATATCGTCCCAAGGCCAACCTCCGGGAACCGTTTGAAAATCAAAATAAATATCATCAATAACCAAATCTCCGGAAATTTTAGAAATTCCTTTATTTTTTATTGCCGAAATTAATTTTTGTTTAAAATTTTCGGGTTTGTATCCTTCATAACGCCAGCTTCCCAAAGTTGGATCTCCATTTGATGAAATAAAAAGATTCCCGTTTAAATTTCCGTTGGAAATATTGCCTGAATAAGATGAAGTGGTTTTGTAAGTATAATTTTTTCCCAGAACTTCTAAGGCTGTTGCAGCGGTAAAAATTTTCTGCGTTGATGCGGTGGAAAGTCCTTTATTTCCTTGATATTCATAAACAAAATTTCCTTCACTGTCTGAAACATAAAATGATAAATTGGCGGAATAAGCTGCGCTGGAATTCAATAAATTTTTGGTGGCCAAATCCAGTTTTTGAGCCACATTCTGCGCCAAAAAAATTTGTGAAGAAAGCAAAGTAATTGCTAAAATCTTTTTCATTAAATCTTACTTTTTACCAAATATAACGAAAATGTTGGGCAAAAATGGAGGATAAAGGAAAACTGAACTGTTTTCAAAATTTTTCAATTTTGAAGTACCCCCTAAATAAAGGGAATTTTAAATTAAACTTTTTCCAGGTTCAAGTTCGTAAGGTTCTTTTCCTTTTTCAAAAATTCGGGTTAATTGTTCTCCTTCCACGGTAATTTTATCCTGAATTCTTCGAATCCAATTTCCTTCTCGGAGTCCGACAACTTTATGGTCGTTTTGTGTCAAAAATTCTTTAATTCTTGTTTCGCGGGTTTCACCATTATGTTTTAAATCTGGATTTGGATCTAAATAATGAGGATTTAGGTTAAAAGGAACCAAATTCATACATTCAAAACTGGGTGGATAAACAATAGGCATATCATTCGTTGTTTTCATATTGATTCCGCCAATATTGCTTCCTGCACTGCTTCCAAGATAAGGTTTTCCGGATTCTACATTTTTTTTGATTGCATTCATCAAATTTTCTTCGTGTAGAGTTTTTACCAAAAGAAAGGTATTTCCACCACCGGTGAAATAACCTTTTGCAGAATTTACGGCTTCAATTTTATCTTCAAATTCATTTAAACCCCGAACTTTAATGTTGATTTTTGAAAAAAATTCTGCTACTTTTGAGGTGTATTCTTCGTGTGAAATTCCACCAGGTCTTGCAAAAGGAATAAACAGAATTTCATCAATTCCATTAAATAATTTTTGAATTTCTTCGGTTAAATATTCCAAATAATTTCCGCCAAAAAGCGTGGATGTGGATGCGAGAAGTACGTTCATCATGAGTTTTGAGTTATGAATTGCGATATCTTTTGGTTTGATTTGATAATGATTATCTTTGCCGAAATTTAAAATAAATCTTTTAGAAAATGAAATTTTTTATTGACACAGCCAATTTAGAGCAAATTAAAGAAGCCAAAAATCTTGGCGTTTTGGATGGTGTAACGACAAATCCGTCTTTAATGGCCAAAGAAGGAATTAGCGGAACCAACGCTATTATGCAGCATTACAGAACCATTTGCGAAATTGTAGATGGTGATATTTCTGCAGAAGTTCTTTCAACGACTTATGAAGAAATGATTAAAGAAGGTGAAGAATTGGCGGCAATTCATCCCAATATTGTGGTGAAAATCCCCATGATTCAAGATGGTGTAAAAGCTTTAAAATATTTTTCAGACAAAGGAATTAAAACCAACTGTACTTTAATTTTTTCTGCTGGACAAGCGCTTTTAGCAGCAAAAGCAGGTGCCACTTATGTTTCTCCATTTTTGGGAAGATTGGATGATATTTCAACAGATGGTTTAAATTTAATTGATGAAATAAGAACTATTTATGATAATTACGGTTACGAAACGCAGATTTTAGCGGCTTCTATCCGTCATTCGATGCATATTATCAATTGTGCGAAAATTGGAGCTGATGTTATTACTTCTCCACTAGGTCCAATTTTAAGTTTGTTGAAACATCCTTTAACGGATAATGGTTTGGCGCAGTTTATTGAAGATTCGAAAAAAATGATGTAAATAAAAAATCCTGAAATTCTCAGGATTTTTTTATTTTATTTTTTGGTGAGAATGTAAATTCTATTTCCATTTTCTCCTTTTTCAACATTTACATATTTTATATCACTAACTTTCAATTCGGCGTCCAAAGCTGGCTTTTCCATTTCTACTCCATTAACGTAGTATTTTATTTTACCGTCTTCTTTTTTGGTAAGGATAGAATAATTTTTGCCTAAAGATGAAACATTGATGACTGCTTTAACTCTAGCTTCTTCCGCTTCTTTCCGTGTTTCATCCGCATTTTTTCTTGCTGCAGCTATCAGTTCATCAGAAGCTAAAGTTCCTTCAATATCTCTTGCAATTTTCGAAGCTATTGCTGCTTTTCTGGCAGCTTCATAGGCGGAATTTCTTGCTGCTTGCATTTGTTTTTTAGTTCCTGTAGTATCCTGTGCTTTTACATTTAATATCCAAGGATTTGATTGGTTATTTTGAGTATTTTGCTCCATTTTGATTTTCATCTTCAAAGCTCCAGCATCAAAATTATTCTCAACTTTCCAGTTTTCATTGCTTTTAGAAAGTGCTACAGCTGTATTTACAGTTTCATTTACTTTTTCATCGATTTTTTTTTTCGAAACTTGTCCATCGTCTTTTCAAATTCTGCTTCTGTAGGTCTTTTGTCAATAAAAAATAATTTTTTTTGTTTTCCCTGAAATGTATTAGAATATCCATAGATATAATTCTTGGTCTAAGAAATTCCGTTAAAAAATTTAATGAATTCTTCTTTTGAAACAGATTTTTTTTCCAATTTTAAAAACATCATTTTCTGATGAATTTTCTATACTTGAAAAAACCTTTTTTTATTCAAATTGCCTTCTTTATAAACCGATGAAACAACATACTTTGAAGTGGAATCTTTTACCATGTTTTCATTTTCTGAAATATTTTTTTTATTAATATCAAGTAATTTAGCTTCTATCGTTGGTTTAACAGTATCCTTTTTAAATTCTGCAACTCTCTGTTCAAGAAAAGCATTGGTTTCTTTAATTTCTTTATTTTTTGCATTCACCGCATAAGCAAAAGTAAGGGTGAAAATTAAAGGTAGCGCTAGAATTCTGTGCGCATAACCAAATTTTGTGGTGGGTTTTTGTAACATTTTTAATCTTTTTTTGATGTTAGAACTAAGAAAGGGACTTGTTCCTGGAAGCACATTTCCGGAAAAATGACTTCCCAATAGCATCTGCGCAAAGCTTTGGTGTCGGATTTCCTTACTGCTTTTTTGTCCGCCAAATATTCATGAATTAAGTTGATTTCTTTTTTGATCATCCAAAAAACAGGGTTGAACCAAAAAATTCCGATAACAACTTCTATAAAAACTTTATCGAAACTGTGTTTCTGTTCGATATGGACCATCTCATGTTTTAAAATTTGGCGTCCCAAATCTGAATTCAACAAAATGGTATTTTTCCAAAATAAATTTTTGAAAAATGAAAAAGGAGCATTTTCCAAATTGGTTTGATAAAAGGAAAATCCTTCAAAATTTTCTTTAGGAAATTGCCTTTTTAAGTTTTTTACTTGTATAATTCCAATAAAAAATTTCACTAAAAGTAAGACAGAAACCACTCCAAAAATCGAAGAAATAATCCCAAAATATAGGTTATCATTATTTAAAGTATTAGTTGATTTAAAATTTTGTATATTATTTAATAATAGATAGATATCATCATTTACTTCAAGTGCAAAATAATATCATTTCAGTAAAGGAAGAAGTAGACTAATAACAACGATCCCTAAAAGATAAAATCGGTTATAATGATGGAAAGTTCTGTCTCTTAGCATTAAATGATAATAAGCAAATAATACTGTAGAACTTAGCAGAACTTTGGCAAAATAAATTAATAAAGCTTCCATGTTATTCTTTATTTTTTAATTCATTCAGCAGCATTTCCAAATCTTCTACACTGATTTCATTTTTCTCTATTAGAAAAGAAACTGCATCCGTGTAAGAACCCGAAAAATAATTTTTTACCAAACTTTTTATAGATTTTCCACTGTATTGCTCTTTGGATATTAATGGATAATATTGATGCTGTCTTCCGAAAACCTCATAATCAACAAAATCTTTTTCTTTCAAAACTTTTAAAATGGTTGAAACGGTATTGGTATGTGGTTTTGGCTCGGGAAATTGCTCTAAAATATCCTTTAAAAAGCTTTTCCCCAGAATCCAAAGGTATTGCATCACTTGCTCTTCTGCTTTTGTTAATGCCTGAATTTTCATTTTGTGGTAAATTATTTCATTAAGCTTTAATTATATCACTAATTAAATAGTGATACAAATGTATAATTATTTTAATACAATACAACTATTTTTATAGTGATAATTTAATTTTAAATATAAATTATTGAAAATGAATACAAAAAAATTATAATTTAAAATTATTTCACAAATCATTTGGAAGAATTAAAAATTGTTTCTATATTTGCAGTCCAATATCGCGGGGTAGAGCAGTAGGTAGCTCGTCGGGCTCATAACCCGGAGGTCGCACGTTCGAGTCGTGTCCCCGCTACTAAAAAAGAGAATCAAATATTGATTCTCTTTTCTTTTTGAATAAAAAATCTTTACTTTTGAAGAAATTTGATCAAGTTTAATGGAACACGATATAAGACCTTGGGGAGAATTTTGGGTATTGGAAGATGCTGAAACTCATAAGGTAAAACGAATACAAGTAAATCCCGGAAAAAGATTATCGCTACAATATCATCACAAAAGATCTGAAGTTTGGACTATTGTTGCAGGTGTTGGTACGATAACCATCCATGATAAAGTTCAAGATTTTGGCGTAGGTGAAGTAGCAAAAATTCCTTTGGGAACCCCTCACAGAATTGAAAATAGAACGACAGAACCAGTTATTTTTATCGAAGTTCAGTACGGAACCTATTTTGGTGAAGATGATATTGTTAGGTTGGAGGATGATTATAATCGAAAATAAATTCCTAAAAAATGAATTTTTAGAAAGAGTAATTTTTGGATTACTCTTTTTTGTTTCATAAAATCTCTTTTTAAAACCGTAAATTTGTTGGTACCTATTCCTAATTCTTCATTCTAAATTAATGGCAAAAATTTTAAAAATATATCCCGAAAATCCGCAGGAAAATTTTATTAATGAAGTCGTAAAAGCCCTACAAAATGGCGGTTTAATTATTTATCCGTCCGATACAGTCTACGCCATGGGTTGTGACATCAACAATATTAGAGCAATGGAAAAGCTGTCACAAATAAAAAAAGTGAAACTGGAAAAATCTAAATTTTCTATTATTTGTAATGATTTAAGCCACCTTTCATCTTTCACAAAACCTATTGATACTGCGGTTTTCAGAATTTTGAAAAACAATGTTCCCGGACCTTTCACTTTTATTTTGGAAGCCAACAAAAATCTTCCATTGGCTTACAAAGGTCACAAAACGGTTGGAATCAGAGTTCCAGATCATAACATCCCCAAAACTATTGTAGAAAAATTAGGCAATCCAATTGCTTCAACCTCCATCAAAGACGATGATGAAATCATTGAATATACCACAGATCCGGAATTAATTGCAGAAAAATTCGAGCATTTGGTAGATATTGTCATCGATTCGGGAAATGGAGACAACATGGCTTCAACCATTGTAGATTTAACCTCCGGAGAACCTGAAATTATCCGTGAAGGAAAAGGAATTTTATAATTTTAAATGATGAATTTTTAGTTTCTAATTTTTTCAAAAAATAAAATTAATTTCCCAAACTAAATCCTAATTCCTAATCCCTAAAAGCTATCCATGAAAATCGTTACTTCTCCTGCAAAACTGATGAATATTGAAAACAGAACGGATTTATTGCGTCCTACAACTCCAAAATTCATTGAAGATGCCGCCTTTATTCAATCTTTTTTAAAGCAAAAATCACCAAAATTTTTGTCTACATTAATGGAAATTTCACCGAAACTTGCAGATGAAAACTGGGAAAGAAACCAAAACTGGAATTCGAAACCAAAACCAAAAGAGAGTTCCAATGCGATGTTTGCTTTTGTAGGAGAAGTTTATCGGGGTTTGGATGCCAAAACTTTAGATCAAAAATCACTAGATTATCTTCAACAAAATTATAGAATGATTTCCGGTTTGTACGGATTCCTAAAACCTTCCGACAAAATTATGCTGTACCGCTTAGAAATGGGCAGAGCATTTAAGTTCGACAAATATCCTAATTTATATGAATTTTGGCGGGAAAAAGTTACAGAACAACTCAATTCTGAACTCAAAACCAAAGATTTAATTTTGAATTTAGCCAGCACAGAATATTTTAAAGTTTTTGACAAAAAGAAACTGAATGCCCCGGTTATTAATTTCGATTTTTATGAAATGAAAACCGGAAAACCCAAAACCATAGTAGTTTATACCAAACATGCAAGAGGTTTGATGGTAAGATTTTGTGCCGAAACCAATGCCAAAAATTTGAATGACGTTAAAGCTTTCAACTATGAAGGTTATTTAATTGATGAAGAAAGATCAACAGAAACAAATTTGGTATTTACAAGATAATGACCGTTTCCAAAATCAAAACATTATTTAAAGAAAAACTTTCCGAATTATATTCCGATTCCGAAATTGAATTTCTTTTTCCACTTTTCACGGAAAAAATTCTGAATTTGGATAAGGTTCAGTTACGAAATCAACTGAGTAAAGAATTGGATATCAATCAACAATCCCAATTTCAAAACCAAATTTTGCAACTTCAACAGGGAAAACCTTATCAACAAATTTTGGGCGAAACCGAGTTTTACGGAATGAAATTTTGGGTAGATGAAAATGTGCTTATTCCACGACCTGAAACCGAAGAATTGTTGGAATTTGCCATTTCAAAAATTCAAAATTCAAAATTCAAAATTCAAAATTTTAAAATTTTGGACATTGGAACCGGAAGCGGAGTTATTCCTATTGTTTTAAAAAAATATTTTCCAAATGCAGAAATTTCCGCCATTGATATTTCGGAGCAAGCACTGGAAATCGCAAAAAAAAATGCAGCATTTCATCAAATGGAAATCAACTTTTTAAAACATGACTTTTTGAATAAAAAATGGGGAGAAAATTTTGACATTATCATTTCCAATCCACCTTATATCGGGAAAGAAGAAGAAAGCGAAATCGAAAATTCCGTAAAAAATTTCGAGCCGAAAATAGCACTCTTCTCTCCTACTTCAGATGCTTTAATTTTCTACAGAAAAATAGCCGAATTTGCCAAAACCCATCTCAAGGAAAGCGGAATGATTTTCTTGGAAATCAACCAAAAATTAGGATTCGAAACTTTAGATCTATTTCTAGGTTTTAAAAAATCTGAATTGATGAAAGACATATCGGGAAACGAACGCATTATTTTTGTAAGAAAATAAAAACCACAAAATTTTGTGTTTTTTTTAATTAATACATGGCTTCAATTAAATCAACGGTTTTACCTCCTTTTTTCTGACGAACCAAAAGGATAAACGGAACACAAATTAAGAACATCAATCCCAAATAAAGGAAAACATCCATATAAAATTCCTGAGGATTGTTGCAATTTTCGTTAAGGCAAAGCGAAGTCTGCTTTTGTATTCATTACATTTACATTGGCTGAAATTTGGGCAGCATCTGCATCTAGAAGTTCGGTTATGGTTGCCAATCCGTTGTCGTATTTTCTTTTGGTAATTCTGAAATTTTCGTTGGCTTGATCTGCGGCTTCTTGGTAAACCGTAATTCTTTGATCTGCAAACTTCATATTCTGAAAATCCTTATTGATTTCTAGTTTTATTTGATCGTTCAATAAATCATTATTGACAAAAATTTCATCCTGTTTTGCTTCCGCTTTTAACTGCGCTGAATTTTTTTTCCAAAGGTTATCTATATTATATTGCACTCCGATTCCGATATTGGCAACATTCCAAACGGTAAGAATATTGGGAACTGCTGCTGCTACATAACCTCCTGTAATAACAAGCGTTGGTAATGCTTCTGCTTTTGCATATTTTATGCCTAATTCCGCTGCTCTTTTTTGATAATTTACAGCTTGCAAATTTTGCGGTTTTGTAACGCCTGATCCAAATAATATTGGGCATTTTCCTGTATCAGTTTTTCTGAAATATACCCTTCATGAATTTGAATTTCGGTATTCTCAGGTAAACCCAAAAGCAAATCCATATTGATATTGGAAATGGTATAATTGTTTTGTGCTTCCAAAAGTTGCAGTTCAATGGTATTGGTTTGTAAACTCGCTTTTAAGCGGTCATTTCTGGCAATAACGTCATTGTTTTCCAATTTTAAAAAAGTGTCATCCCTTTTTTGCGATGCCAAAAGATTTTCTTTTAAAACTTTTATTGACTGACTTGCTTTAAACAAATTGTTGTAAGCTTGTGCCACATTGTTAGCAATAGCATTTTTATCGTTTTCGGTACTTAATTTTGAAGCTTCAATAAGATATTCTGCAGATTGGATTCCATATTTAATTCTTCCACCCGTAAAAATCGGCAAAGATGCATTTACATTTCCAAAAAATGCAGAATTAGCTTTTGGTGAATTTCCTCCAGAAGAAGGCGTCGCAATCTTCAAATCTACATTGGCATTGGCTAAAGCTAAAGCGCTTCCGGAAACTTTCATCTAGGGAAGTTGAGCGTTTTTGGCTTCAATATAATTGGCAGTTGCTGTTTTAATTTTTGTCTGGTCAATTTTCAATATTTTTGAATTTTGAACGCCCAACTGTATAGCTTCATCCAGTGTTCGCAATTTTTTTTCCTGTGCATTTATAGCACTTATTCCGCATACGAAAAGCACCGTTGCGAATACGGAATTATTTGTTTTCTTCATAACCTAAAAGGTATCTTAAAATATTTTTTAAATGTAATTTCAGTTTTTCTGTATAATCATCTTCATAATTTTCATCGCCATCCATAATCTCTTTATAAATTTTGACGCTATTGATCGCGGTAAATAAAGTTCCTGAAATGGTAGAATGGATAAACTCCACCTGCGGATTTTTGGTAAAAATGCCTTCCTGAATTCCCTGTTCTACAGCAATAAAATACATGGAAACGAATTTCTTTTTGTTTTCCTTTAAAAATTCTTCGATAAGAGGATTACTTGCTGTCATTGTTGTCTTTGCATCATTAGGAAAAAATCGCGGTATTTCTGAACACGATCTACATACTTATCTACCATGATGGACAATTTTTCCCAAGCGTTCATTTCTTTATTTTCTAAAATATGATTGGCAAAACTTTGTCCTTCGTTGGATCTGTATTTAAAAATTTCTTCAAAAAATTTTTCCTTGGATCCAAAATAATATGAAATCATGGAAATATTAACGTTGGCTGCTTTTGAAATTTCGCGGGTGGAAGTTCCGTTGAAACCCTTTTCAGCAAAGAGTTTTTCAGCAGCGATGATTATTTTTTCTTCTTTGGTAAGCATCTTCAATAGATTTTGAAGGTGCAAATGCAAAAAAGATTTTAAAATAAATCAAACGATTGATTGATTTATTTGAAAAACTTTTAATCAAAAAAAAAAATCGCGAAAAAAACCAGATTTAGAGTCTGTCTAAATTTATTTCAAACACATAAGTCACATAAGATTTTTTGATTTAATATGATAGAAAAGAACACAGGAGAAAGAAAATCTTTGATTTTCTAAACTAATGTGCTCTTATTTTTTCTTTTTTTTTTTTTAATGTTATCCAACTTATGTGTTAAAAAAAATATCATCAAATAAAATTTAGACAGAATTTACCCAATTCTTTTTTTCACAAAAACCATATAAGCCATATAAATTAAAGGCAAAGCCATAATTCCGAGAAATAAAGCATTTTCTGTGGCTCTTTCCGGTTGTAAAGCTACTGCATAAACCAATCCAAAGAAAGCACCTCCTAAATGCGCAGCATGACCAATATTATCGTGCTGTCTTGGATTGAGCATCATGTAAACGGAATAGGAAAAATATAAAAGTCCGAAAATATATCCCGGAATTGGAATCGGAATGAAAAAGAAATAAATTCCTAAATCCGGAATCATGGCAATGGACGCAAATAAAATCCCTGAAACGCCTCCACTGGCTCCAATGGCAGAATACCAACTTTGATTTTTATATAAATACAGGGAAAATAAATTTCCTAAAAGGATGGAACCAAAATAAATTAATAAGAATCCTAAATCACCAAATCCTTGAAAAACAATCGGTCCGAAAAAATATAAAGTCATCATATTGAACAGCAAATGCATCCAATCTGCATGTAAAAACCCTGCAGAAAGCAAACGAATGTATTCTTTTCTACCTAAAATGGATCCTACATTAAATTTATATTTCTCAAAAAGTTGAAAATTAGAAAATCCAAAATAACTGATAATTGCAGTAGCTGCAATGATGATTAATAATATAATATTCATGTTTTTTTAAAAATTTATTCGTCTCCAAACAAACTTGGAATGGTACCTTCTTCCGGAAAATCGCCGTCTTTTACATCGTGATCGATAAATGAAATATGACCTTCCGTAGCTTCTACTTCATCAAATCCCGGATTAATTTCTTCTGTAGGTTCAGGAACGGTAATGTTAATGGTTTTCACCTTATCTTTTGCAAACTGATTTCCCATGGCTTTAATTCCTTTCACAGAAATAAATTCATCAATATTAATATTTTCCGGCTCTTTTTCCTTGCCTTTATCTTTAGCGAAAATAATTTCTGCAGTACAACCATCGGAAGTTCCTACAAATTCTATGAATGATTTCGGATGTTCTGAAGGCATAAAATTTTGTGGATTGGTGGTGTTTTCCAACAAAAATCTTTTGATGAAATACATTCCTTTTTCGCCATCAAAATAAATGCAGGTAATCGCTTGTTCCGGCTTCCATTTTTCAAGAATTAAATATTCATCATCGAAACGATTTCCGAGATCAAAAGAAATAAGTTTGGCTTCACCCGTTGTATTTACAATTAAAATTTTATCATCACCTTTGAAATTTCCGAGTAATGTTCCTCTTCCATCTGCATTGAGACGACGAACCGTATCATCAAACCAAATTTTTCTCGGAGCCAAAGTAGAAACACCTTCTTCTTTTAAATCTACTTTTTTCACCGCATATTTGGTGACCAAATTTCCTTTGGAATCTCGTCCTTTAATCGCCAATTCCGAAAAATCGATGTCCATTTTATTTTTTCGGATTCGGGCATTGGGTTTTAGCAAAACGGTTACGGTTTCTGCTTCACCGTTTGGATTTGCTGAAAAATAAAGCATTTCCGATCCTTTTTTCTCCGAAGCCAATTTGTAATCGGTATTTCGGGTAACTCCGGTTACGGAAAATCGTTTCATATAAAAAGGACCATCTCTTCCTTCCCGATAAATCATGTTGTAAACCGTTCGTTTATCGCCTTTTTTGAAAATTCCAACATGTACAATATTTTTACCGATAAACGTTTTGGCTTCTACTTTTACCACCTTCATCGTACCGTCTTTTTGGAACGTAATAATGTCATCAATATCCGAACAATCGAACAAATATTCGTCTTTTTTCAAAGAAGTTCCGATGAAACCTTCCTCTCGGTTTACATAAAATTTTTCATTGGCTACCGCAACTTTTGTTGCATCAATGGTATCAAAAATTCTTAATTCTGTTTTTCTTTCTTTGTCTTTTCCGTATTTTTTTTGAATGTTCAGATAATAATCAATTGCATACTGAATCAGATTTACCAAATGATGTTTTACCTGTTCAATTTTACCTTCAAGCGCAGCAATATTTTCTTTAAATTTATCCAAATCGAAACGCGAAATTCTTTTAATACGGATTTCGGTTAATTTTAGAATATCTTCTTCTGTAACCGCACGAAGCAAATGTTTAGTGTGAGGTTTTAATCCTTTATCAATGGTAGAAATTACTTCTTCCCACGATTTTACTTCTTCAATATCATGATAAATTCTGTTCTCAATGAAAATTCTTTCTAATGAAGCAAAATGCCAACTTTCCTGCAATTCGTGAAGTTCGATATCCAACTCTTTTTTGAGCAATGAAACGGTATGATCGGTGTTCATTCTCAAAATTTCGGAAACGGAAAGGAACATGGGTTTATCACCTACAATTACGCATGCATTTGGAGAAATCGTCACCTGACAATCGGTAAATGCATACAAAGCATCGATCGTTTTATCCGGCGAAACATCGTTGTGAAGATGAATGAGGATTTCCACTTTATCAGAAGTGTTGTCTTCAATTTTCTTTACTTTAATTTTCCCTCTTTCGTTGGCTTTCAAGATGGAATCGATTAAATCTCCAGTCGTTTTCGAAAATGGAAGTTCGGTAATCGTTAAAGTATGCTTATCAATTTGTGAAATTTTCGCTCTGGCTCTTACTTTTCCACCTCTTGCTCCATCGTTATATTCCGAAACATCTAAATATCCGGCAGTAAGAAAATCAGGAAAAATTTCAAATTTTTTATTTTTTAAGTGGGCTACTGAAGCATTGATCAATTCATTAAAATTATGCGGAAGAATTTTGGTGGACAATCCTACTCCAATTCCTTCCACACCTTGCGCTAAAAGCATCGGAAATTTTACGGGAAGATCAATAGGTTCATTATTTCTTCCGTCGTAAGATTTGGACCATTCTGTTGTTTTCGGATTAAAAACCACTTCTAAAGCAAATGGCGTTAATCTGGCTTCAATATATCTTGCCGCAGCTGCGGAATCTCCGGTGTAAATATTTCCCCAGTTTCCTTGGGTGTCAATTAAAAGTTCTTTTTGACCAATTTGCACCATAGCATCGGTAATGGAAGCATCACCATGAGGATGATATTTCATGGTATTTCCGACAATATTGGCAACTTTGTTGTAACGGCCGTCTTCCAACTCGCGCATGGAATGCATAATTCTTCGCTGAACTGGCTTAAAACCATCATAAACAGATGGAATGGCACGGTCTAAAATTACATAAGAGGCATAATCCAAAAACCAATCTTTGTAAAGACCGGAAACTTTTTTCAAACTGTCTTCTTCGTGTGAATGTTCTTCTGTCATTAGTTTTTAAAAAATTTATTATTCTGCTTCACTTAGAATTTCTTTTTTATCAATATCCGGATCTTCAACCACCAAATTATTCAAAATAAAGGTTTGTCTGTCCGGTGTATTTTTACCCATATAAAACTCCAAAAGTTGATCTATAGTTTGATCTTTTCCGATAACCACAGGTTCTAAACGAATATCTTTTCCGATAAAAAATTTAAATTCGTCCGGTGAAATTTCTCCCAAACCTTTAAATCGGGTAATTTCAGGATTTTTGCCTAATTCATTTAAAGCTTTTACCCTTTCAGCTTCGCTGTAGCAATATCTTGTTTCTTTCTTATTTCTTACCCTGAATAATGGCGTTTGCAAAATGTATAAATGTCCATTTTTAATAACATCGGGGAAAAATTGCAGAAAGAAAGTAATCATCAACAATCGAATATGCATTCCGTCAACATCCGCATCTGTAGCAATAATTACTTGGTTGTAACGCAAATCTTCTAAAGATTCTTCAATATTTAAAGCAGCTTGTAAAAGATTAAATTCTTCATTTTCATAAACCACTTTCTTGGTAAGTCCATAACAGTTTAAAGGTTTTCCTTTCAAAGAAAATACGGCTTGTGTTTCTACATCTCTTGATTTTGTGATGGAACCGGAAGCAGAATCTCCTTCGGTAATAAAAATCTGCGTTTCCGATTTTCTTACGGCCTTCATGTCGTTGTAATGTTGGCGACAATCCCTAAGTTTTTTATTGTGCAAAGAAACTTTTTTTGCTCTTTCGCGGGCCAATTTCTGAATTCCGGAAAGTTCTTTTCTTTCCCTTTCTGAAATTAAAATTTTTCGTTGAATCGCTTCTGCGATTTCCGGATTTTTATGAAGAAAATTATCGAGTTTATTCTTCAAAAAATCGATCACAAAAGTTCTTACCGTTGGTCCATTTGGTCCCATATCATTAGAACCTAATTTGGTTTTGGTTTGGGATTCAAAAACGGGTTCTTCCACATTTATAGAAACCGCAGCTATAATCGATTTTCTAATATCTGAAGCATCAAAATTTTTATTGAAAAATTCCCGAATCGTCTTCACATAAGCTTCACGAAAAGCATTCAGATGCGTTCCTCCTTGTGTTGTATTTTGTCCGTTTACAAAGGAAAAGTAAGTTTCCGTTTGTGATTTATCGGTGTGTGTTATAGCGACTTCAATATCGTCATCTTTTAAATGAACAATGGGATATAAAGTTTCGTTTTCCAGTTCTTCTTCCAACAAATCTTTCAGTCCGTTTTCCGAAAAAAATATTTCACCGTTAAAGATTATTTTTAGACCTGGATTCAGATAAGCGTAATTTCGGAGCATTCTTTCCACATATTCCTTTCTGAATTTAAAATGTGGAAAAATTTCGTGATCCGGAACAAAAGTAATTTCCGTTCCATTTCGGTCGGTACTTTCCTTTTCATCAAAATCTTCAGTGATGTTTCCTTTGGAAAATTCGGCGGATTTTGTTTTTCCGTCACGAACTGATTTCACTTTGAAATAATCGGAAAGTGCATTTACCGCTTTTGTTCCTACACCATTAAGACCTACCGATTTTTTAAAAGCTTTGGAATCATATTTTCCTCCGGTATTCATTTTGGAAACAACATCCACCACTTTTCCTAATGGAATTCCACGTCCAAAATCGCGGATTACCGCTTTTCCTTCATCAATTTTTATTTCGATGCGTTTTCCGGCTTTCATACGGAATTCGTCGATGGAATTATCCAGAACTTCTTTCAATAAAATATAAATTCCGTCATCTGCAGATGAACCGTCTCCTAATTTCCCGATATACATTCCTGGACGAAGACGGATATGTTCCTTCCAATCCAGCGTCCGTATATTATCTTCGGTATATTGTGTTTGCAAATTTTCGCTCATAAAGTCTTTACTGTCCTCCAAAATCAATAACTCACAAATATAATGAATCTAAGTTTTTTTACAGAATTTTGTGGAAAATTATTTTTTGAATTTTTTGAATAAAAAAAAGCGAACCCATGTCCGCTTTAAGATTTTTTAATGTTGAAAGAATTAGAATCCATCTCCGTCCAAAAGATTGCCTAAACCTCCCAAAATACTTCCTTGTTCTCCTTTCTTGGAGGTTCCAAACTGTAAAATTCGGCTGGCTAATCTTGCGATTGGAAGCGTTTGTATCCACACTTTTCCGGGACCTCGAAGTTGTGCAAAAAACAAACCTTCTCCTCCAAAAATAGTATTTTTTATCCCCCCAACAAACTGAATATCGTACTGAACATTTTGGGTAAAAGCCACGATACATCCGGTATCAATTTTTAAAATTTCGCCGGGCCGAAGTTCTTTTTCAATGACATGACCGCCACTGTGGACAAAAGTCATTCCGTCTCCTTCCAATTTTTGCATGATAAAACCTTCTCCACCAAACAGTCCGGTTCCTAATTTTTTCTGAAATTCAATTCCAACAGAAACTCCCTTAGCTGCACACAAAAATGAATCTTTCTGGCAAATTACTTTTCCGCCTAATTGTGATAAATCCAAAGGAATAATTTTTCCTGAATAAGGCGCCGCAAAGGAAACTTGTCTTTTCTGATTAGAATTATTGGTAAAAACGGTCATAAAAAGATTTTCACCCGTCAAAAGACGTTTTCCGGCTCCGAAAATTTTTCCCATAAAACCTTTTTCATTACCGTCTCCAAACATGGTTTGCATTTGGATTCCTTCGGTCATCATCATAAAACTTCCGGGTTCGGAAATGACGCTTTCATTGGGATCTAACTCTATTTCTACGCACTGCATTTCTTCGCCGTAGATTTTATAATCAATTTCGTGGTTGTTCATTTTTCTAATTTTGGTAAATAAGTCGAACAATTTATTTTGGCGTTACATTTAAAAAAAATTATAATGAAAATGCTGATCTAAATCTCGACTTTAATGTATCGATATAATTTGTTGGATATGAAGCATTTCCCATGAAAATTTCCGTCAATTTTTCAGTAGCATTCTGTCCATATTTTTTCAGGAAAATATTTCGGATTTTTGGATTGTAATAAAAGAATTTCGCCAATTTACTTCCAATTTCTAGTTCCGGAATTAGGTCTTCTTGAACATTTTTCAAATAAATTTCTTTTGATTTTTCAATGGAAAGTTTTCCTTCGATAATGGATTCTGCAACGATTTTTCCGCTTAAAATAGCGTTAGAAATTCCTTCTGCCACCAAAGGATCAGCAAAACCTGCAGCATCACCAATTAAAAAGCAATTGTTTTTTACAATTTCACTTCTTGGGTTTAGAGGAACAACAAATCCGTGTTCTGATTGTGAAATTACTTTTTTGATACCTAAAAGTTTAATATATTCTTCAACATAATCTTTCAGTTTTAATTTAGCTTTCGGTTTAAAAGTTCCTACACCAATGGATAAGTGATTTTTCTTCGGAAAGCTCCATCCATAACCATATGGCGCCGCTCCAATATCGAAACGAACCATCGTTGAAAGTCTTTCAAAATCTTCGGGAGAAACTTCTACTTCAAATTCTAAAAGTGGCAATAAAATTCTGGAATCTGAAAAACCTGCCATTTTGGAAACCGGACTTAATGCTCCATCTGCTAAAACGATAATTTTTGCATTGACTTCAATTTCGGAATTGCTGAAGGTAATTTTTTCTCCCTCAACGCTTTTTATAGTGGCCCTCTGCATGATTTCAGCTCCACATTTTTCAGCTTCTTTTACAATGAAATTGTCAAAATCATCGCGCATTATCATGCTGATAATCGGTTCTGATCTTTCAGAAGAAAAACGATCTTTTATTCCGTTTACAAAAATTTCCACTTTTTTGAAATCTCTTTCCAGAACTGGCTCTAACTCAAAAGGAAGCAGTTTTCTTCCTCGAAATACCAATCCTCCACCACAAACTTTATATCTTGGTAATTCTTCTTTATCAATAAGAACTGTTGAAATTCCGTTTTTAGCTAAAATATAAGCTGCAAAAGCGCCGGAAGGCCCAGCTCCAACAACAGCCACATCATAAAATTTTGTCATGTTTCAGTTTTGCGATAAAATTAATTGATTTTTTCCACAGAATAAAATAAAAAAAGAGAACAAAAGTTCCCTTTTCTCATTTATTTTTAAAATATTACACGTTAAATCTAAAGTGCATTACATCACCATCCTGAACAATGTATTCTTTTCCTTCAACGCCCATTTTTCCGGCTTCTTTTACTTTAGCTTCGGAGCCATAATTCACAAAATTTTCGTAAGAAATGACTTCGGCACGAATAAAACCTTTTTCAAAATCGGTGTGGAT
>JAEZWE010000168.1 GCA_023420435.1 Bacteroidota bacterium | reverse complement strand
AAAGTACATTTATCATAATGCTATTTGCTGCTTTTGGATTCTGCAACTTGAAAGCACAAACAAAGACCAAAATAGAAACTATTGAACTTAAAACTTCAAATCCAGATATTATTGTAAAGGTAACTAGAGATGGAAATATTTTGGAAACCAAAGCATTTAATAACAGTTCTTCTCAACCATATGCGGTAAGTTTTGAAATAAAGGCGACTTTGAAAAGCAAAACAAGAACATTTGTAAAATCTCTAAAGGGTCATACTACAAACCAAATGTTCCCTCTTCAACCGAATAGTAGTACTTTCAGTAAATCTGAATTATTAACTTTTGCGGATGATGAAGTAAAATATATAGATGGAACACAGATAAAAGCACCTCAAGATAAGACTTTATACAACTCTTTGATAAGTGCAGAATTAGTAAACTTTACAGAAAAAAAGGTGAAATAAGGAAGTAATTTATAAATTAGTACATGAAGACCATTGGTTTGAAATTGAAAATTCTTTTAGTAATATTTTTACTACCATCTGTTTTTACCTTTTCTCAAAAAGAAAATTTGGTAAAATTTCTTAATAAAGAACTCAAAAAAGAGCTGAAGCGAATCGATAAAAATCCTAATGCCGAAAAATTTGAGGTGATACAGTTTTATCAATTGAGAGATAGTGTTATTGTGATGGAAGAATATCAAGAAGATCCGCAAGCTGTAAGAAGAATTATGCGAGCCGATTTAAAAATTCTTACCGTAGAAATAAAGAAAAAAAACGATTACACCGGAAAATTTTACACCGAAAAACAGGAAGTGAATTTAGGAACAATAGAAAAAATTCAAAAAGACATCAACATTCTTTTTACGACACAAAAAAATGCGGTTTTGGTAACAACCATTAATGAAAAAGGAGAAAAAGAAACTTACAATACCGATCAATTTTTCCTGCATTTAAGAGAAGAAAAAAATAATGAACATTTCGCTGATCAAATCGTAAAAATTTTCAAAAAAGCAGGCTATCTTTTGGAAAAAGGAATTTGGGCAGATTAAACGAAGACTTAAAAACCACTATTTATGAAAACCATTATCAAAACATTTTTCACTATTTTTTTATTTGCTAGTTCCTTTGTTTTCGGGCAAAATTTGGAACTCTATTTAGGAGAAAGTTTAGCCAATGTTAAAAAAATGATGGATCAGCAAAAAATTGAATATCGTGAAGGGTTGGATAATATGAAATTACCGTATTTAATTTATAATGAAGAATCTGGTTATGTGTATATGACCATTTCCGTACATTTTGATAAAAAAAATGGGAGTGATTTTATAAGCGAAAAAGTATTGTTAAGTATGCCTTACAATTCTTATTTGGATGAAGAAGCTTTCAAAAGTTTTGTTAGCATTTTAGATCAAAGAGGTTATGAACAACTTTCAAATACTGAAAAATTAAATTATAAATCGGTTTTTAAATCTAAAAAAAATGATGTTCATAAAAAGGAACATTACGCCTATATGTACCTTCATAATTTTAATAAAACGGCTGATACTTCGAAAGATGATTATTCCTATTTTGTTGGTTTTGTTCAGGATTTAGGATTAATTTCTAATTAATTTAAAAGTAAAATGAATTCCCGTTTCAACGACGAAAACCTCCGCTTAAATGATTTTAAAACTGAAGTCAATGTTCATTGTCCAAAATGCGAAAAAAAAGCATTGGCTACCGTGGATTATGAAAAAAAGAAAGCCAGATTGTTGTGTTCATTTTGTGGTTACAACAAAACGGTGGAATCAATAACTGAATTTTTGGGGAGCATTAATTATTTTCAAGTGGCAGCAAGTTCTTATTTCGGGGCAGATTTGTGGTATTACGCTCCTTTCAAAAACGATTTTTTCTTTGCTTACAACGATAAGCATTTGGATTATTTGGAGCAATATATTTCTGCAAAACTTCGTGAACATAAAGACAGAAGTCATTTTACTTTATTGGAAAAACTTCCCAAATTTTATCACGAAGCCAAAAATAGAGAGGCTTTGTTGGATATTATTAAAAAATTGAGATTAAAAAAATAAATATGAAAACAATATTTAAAACTTTTTTTGCTGCTTTTTTTTACTGAGCACCTTTACTTTTGGGCAAGATTATGAAAAATATTTAGGGAAAGACTTATTTGATGTTAAAAATCAACTAAAAAAAGAGAATATAACCAATTACTATGATTTGGGTTACGAGCATAATTATTACATTTCTTGGATAGATACATTTGAAAATACTGAAGTAACTGTAATTTGTTCATTTCCATATGAAAATAGTTATAAATGCAGTTCTGTAATGATAAATTTAGGCCCTTCAACTCGTATAGGAAATACTGATTTGATAAGAAAACTATTACAACGTGGCTATAAGCTAAATGATGTGACCTATAAATCACTTGATAATGACAATCATACTATTCCACATTTTCTAAAGATAACCAATATTCTAAATCCATTTGAACCATATGGGCAGAGTTTTACCATTAATAAACATGATCAGGTTGTCGTTTATTCAGAAAAAGTGTTAGACAGAACTCAGGAAGCATTCAAATAAAGTGTTTAGAAAAAATAAAAATTCAAAAACTATGAATACAATCATTAAAACCACAGTACTCCTCATTATCATATTTTTTTCAAATACTATTTTGGCACAAGAAAAGATACCTACGAGAACCGATTTCAACGAAAAACTGCAAGATATTTTTTACAACGGCGATTTACCTTACAATTTTACTGTGAAATACAGTAACGGAGATGTATTTATCTCTAGTATGAACGAATTTTTTTTGTCAAGAATTAGGATTACTTTTGAAAATAAAGAGTATTATTGGGATTATTATTTACCTGATGAAGCTATAAATAATTTTAAGGTAACAACAACAGAGAAAAGGAAAGAATTCTCAGTAGTTCATGTTAAACTACCATTTACAATAGATAGAAGAATTCATAGGATAGGTGTCATGAGACAATTTGTCGAACCAGTAAAAGTTGATGAAATTTATTTTTTTGTTCCTAATCATCGTGTTGATGAATTTCATACGCTCATTACCGGATATCTTAATAGTCCTAAATAGTAAATTTTTCAAATGATAAAAAATAAACAAATTCAAAATTGAAAAAAGTATTTTTTTTATTTCAGTTCAAAAGCCTTTGCCAGCATTTTATATTCATTTAATTTAAATTCTTGCGCAAAAGGAATCGTACAAATCATCAGTTCATCAAAACCGTAGATTTCCTTTTCGTGTTTTAATCTTTCAACCACTTCATTAATTTCTCCACGAATGTGCCAGTCTTTGCCTTGCTCGATGAAGACTCTTTCCGCATCGGTTAAAGAATAAGTTTGAGCATCTTCAGGAGACATTCTGCGGATTCTTTGTCTGGTATGCAGTTGCATTCTCGTAATATCCGAAACTCTTGCCTGAAAATCGGCTTCTTCTTTGGTTTCTGCAACAGTTACCATATAACAAGCCAAAACATTAGGTTCTTTTTGAAATTCTGAAGGTTGAAAATTTTCGCGATAAACGTCAAAAATATCACGGTCTATTGTTCCGGTAAAAAACTGAACGTAGCCATAACTCAAACCCATTTTTCCGGCTTCCATGGCAGAATTTCCGGTGGAACCCAAAAGAAAAACTTCGGGCAAAGCAACATTCATTGGATGTGCAATAACATTCTGGTTGTAATATTCTTCGCCGTTTTCGTCTTTCAGCAGATGTAGAGTTTCCGAAAGTTTTTTGTATAAATCCTGAAATCTCGTGTCTTTTCCTTCCGAAAGTGCCAAAATCGATTTTCCATCTCCTCCAGGAGCTCTTCCTGCGCCAAAATCAATTCTTCCGGGAGCATAAGCCGACAAAGTTTTGAAAATTTCCGCCATTTTGTAAGGGGAATAATGCATCATCATCGTTCCACCAGAACCTAAACGAATATTTTTTGTTAAAGCAGAAAGATGTGCCATCGAAATTTCAGGAGCTGAACTGGCAAAAACTTCTGTATTATGATGTTCCGCAAACCAAAAACGATGATACCCAAGTTTGTCCGCCAATTGAACGGCTTCACGCATATTTTCCAGTGCCTGTTGTGGAGATTGTCCTTGTGAAATTGGTCCTTGATCCAGTATAGAGAGTTTCATTTTTTATTTTTTACAATTTTACATAAATTTTAATTTTTCAATCATCTTTTATCATTCGATAATTTCTATGAAAACATTTGGATTTACGGAAAACGTTTTAAAAAAAACTCTGCGCTCTCCGCGAATTACTTTGTGTTCTCCGTGTTTAAATCCTATCTTCGCACCTCAAAAATTTCAAAAAAATGCTTTCAAAAATAATCGTTCATAAAGTAGGAAACCGCATCAATCAGGAAGCGCTGATTCTTTCATCAGAAGAATTGCAGTTGGAAGAAGATATGAAAGAACTGTTATCCGATTTTTTCCTGAAATCCTTCAAATCTGAAGAACAGTTTCAGTTTTACAGCGATTCTTATTTGGTGAATAATCCGGTGTATTCTGCGGTTTCTGAAATTTTTGAAGACCAACAAAAATTCGTTTGGGAAAGCGAAACTATTGCAAAACATCTGTATGAAGTGGCCGAAAATCCGCGTGTGCAAAGTGGGGAAGTGTTTATTTGTTATTTTGAAGGGGAAGAAAATGCAGACGGAAATAAAAACGACAAAATCGGAATTTTTAAAACTGAAAATAAAAACCCATTCCTCAAAATTTTTCCGCAAAACGAAGCGTTTGAAATCGAAAAAGATTACGGAATCGGACTTTCAAAACTTGATAAAGGTTGTTTGATTTATAATAATTTTAAAGAAACGGGATTTGCAGTTTCTGTGGTCGATAATAATAAAAACGGCGAGGAATATTATTGGTTTGAAGATTTCCTGAAAGTTCGCCAAAGAACGGATGAATATTTCCATACGCAGGAAACTTTGCAGGTGTATAAAGATTATATCACAAAACAACTTCCCACAGAGTTTGAAGTTTCCAAAGCCGACCAAGCCGATTTTTTGAATAAATCCATCAATTTTTTCAAAGAAAAAGAACAGTTTGATTACGATGAATTCACGAAAGAAGTGCTTCAGGACGAGCATGTGATTGAAAGTTTCGGAAACTTCAAATCCGATTATGAGCAGGATATGCAGGTTTCAATTGAAGAAAGTTTCCCGATTAACACAGCTGCGGTGAAGAAAAACCAGCGTTATTTCAAATCAATCATCAAACTTGACAAAAATTTCCACATCTACGTTCACGGCGACCGTAAAATGATTGAAACCGGACAGGACGAAAAAGGAAAATACTACAGACTTTATTTCGATAAAGAAGATTAATTTTTTGCCACGAATGCTAGATTACCTGCGTAATCCGTGAAATCTGTGAGAGAATTATTCTTGCATTCATATCAACAAAAAATCCCGAACCAATCGGGATTTTATATTTACATTTTAAATTCTTTCTCTTCAAATAAACCTTCAACAGACCAATATCTTTCTCCGGTATCGTAATTGAAAGTCAAAATTTTTGAACCTTTCGGAATTTCGTTGAGTTTCTTCGCAATCGCGGCAACTGAAGCCCCTGTGGAAACTCCGGCCAAAATTCCTTCTTCCTGCGCAAGACGTTTTG
>JAEZWE010000236.1 GCA_023420435.1 Bacteroidota bacterium | reverse complement strand
CTATGGAGCTGTGGAAGTTCGGCGATTACAAATCTTTTATTTCACTGGAATTGTTGGCTCATGTATTCGGTATTCCAACTCCAAAAGATGATATCGACGGCTCTATGGTTTCGTCAATTTACTATATAGAAAAAGACTTATTTAGAATTGTTCAATATTGTGAAAAAGATGTCTTAACTTTGGCGAATATTTTCCGACGAATGCGCCAGGAAGATTTATTAAAAAGAAGTGAAAATTAAAATTTGATGCTGAAGCAAAACTTCAAAAATCAAATATCGAGTTATGAAATATACAGACGAACAAATTGCCGAAATTGGCGAAAATATTATAAAAGCCTTAAAAACCGTTTACGACCCTGAAATTCCGGTCGATATTTATGAATTAGGATTGGTATATGATGTACAGGTTTCCGATGATGCGGATGTAAAAGTAATCATGACATTAACGACACCAAATTGTCCTGTTGCTGAAAGTTTACCTGCAGAAGTTCGCGAAAAAGTGGCCGGTGTTGAAAATGTGAAAAGTGTCGATTTGGAGCTCACTTTCGAACCTTCCTGGAATAAAGAAATGATGAGTGAAGAAGCCAAATTTGAACTGGGAATGTTCTAATTTTTAGGGAAGATTGAAGTCAGATGATGGAAGTTTAAAATTTTAAAAAATAAAACTCGCTAAATTCAAAACCCGAGATTTTAAAAAAAGCTGAAAATTTTCAGGTTTTTTTTATTTTTCAAAATTGAAAATCATCGTTTGTTTTAAATCCGGATGAAGGCTTTTTGCAACTGGACATTGATGCGCAGTTTGTTTAATAAAATCTCTTTCCTCATCCGAAAATGTTCCCTTAAAATTGAATTCGCAAACTATTTCACCAATTCTTCTGGGATCTGGAAGCATATTTTTCTTCACATTACAAACCGTTCCTTCAATATTTATTTTATTTTTTCCTAAAATGGCTATTGTAGTTAATGCACATTCTGCCAAAGAAGTAGCACACAAATCGGTGGGAGAAAACTTTTCTCCTTTTCCCTGATTATCAGTAGGAGCGTCGCTCAAAATTTTGGTTCCACTCTGTAAATGTTCCGCTTCACAACGAAAATCTCCTAAATAAGTCACTTTAGACGTCATATTTGTATTTTATGAATTGATTTAAAGAATCGGTTTTTCTTTTGAAATCCGAATTCCGTTAATATAATTTTGATCTCGATAAATCCAAACACTCACATATTTTATTTTTGGATCTTTTTCTATTTTTGCTTCATAAACAAACAGTTCCAAAGGATCACTATGCTCTGTTCTTTTGTTTTAATACGCTGCATTAAATTTCAAAATATCAATCTTGCCGTAATATTTTCACTTTTATCACAAGATTTTTGATAATCCTCTTTATAGAATCAATCCATTCTTTTTGAAAAATGAAACCCCTTTGAATTCGGAATAATTTTTATCAGTACATTTTTTAAAAAAAGAATCAATAAAATCTTTAGAAATTTTTAATCTTTCTGTATTAATCCTGCTTGCCGAATTTTTTTATAACCGCTTTGTGCAGTAGAAAAAGTGGAAGCTTTCATAAAAGTGAAGATTTTCAAAATAAATGCTTTTTCCGATTTTTAAAAATGAAACACATCTTTGGCTTTGTTATAAGCACTTTCAAAATTCAGCATATTTTGTCTTATTTCAATTTTTTCTGAATTCATAAAATTGAAAACCTGTTCTGTAGGCATATTTCCCACCAAATCATCTTTTGCCATGGGACAACCCCCAATTCCTTTAATAGCAGAATCAAAATGTCGGCAACCGTTATCATAAGCAGCTTTCAATTTTTGATATGATTCTTCGTAACGGTTATGAAAGTGACCTCCAAAATTAATTTCCGGATATTTTAAAGGAATTTTACTGAACAATAAAGCAATGCTTTCCGGCGTTGCAACACCGGTTGTGTCGGAAAGTAAAATATTTTTTATCCCAATTTCTGAAAATCTTTCCGCCCAGAAATCTACATCTTCCCATTTCCAGACTTCACCATAAGGATTTCCAAAAGCCATCGAAAAATAGACATTTAGTCCTTTTCCTAAACGATCCGTCATTTCTTTAATTTTCAGAATTTGTGAAAACGCTTCTTCCCTATTTTTATTGGTATTTCTATGTTGAAAAGTTTCTGAAATCGAAAAAGGAAATCCTAAAATATCAACTTGTTCATGTTTTAAAGCATTTTCTGCACCAGAAATGTTGGCCACAATTACAGAAAGTTGTGTTCCAGAAATAGATTTATCAATATTATCCAAAACTTCGCCACTATCTGCCATCTGCGGAATTGCCTTTGGAGAAACAAAACTTCCACAATCCAAAACATCAAAACCAACGTCCATCAACGTGTTGATGTAATCAATTTTTAGTTGCGTCGGAATCATTTCGCCCCAACCTTGCATGGCGTCTCTAGGACATTCCGTTAAAAAAATTTGTTCAGTCATCATTTCCGTAAAGATAATATTTTTGGATGGAAGATAAAGTTTAGAAAAAAAGAAGCTAATAAAACTCTGAAAAAGGGCAGATATTAAAGCAAATTTATAATTTTATTTTGCTCTAAATTTTGGAAAATTTTCCCCGCCTCCATCTTCCATCTTCACGCTTTTCCCTACCTTTGTTTTCTTCAAAAATCAAAATTCAATGCAGACAATAGAATTCAACCAAAAGTGGAAAGACAAATTGCTCAACCGTTTTATAAATTACGTGAAAATATATTCCACTTCCGATCCTGAAAGTGAAAACACGCCTTCAACACCGCAACAATGGGATATGGCGAAATATCTTTTCGAAGAATTGAAAACTTTAGGTTTAAGCGATGTTTCCATGGATGATAAAGGTTACATTTTCGCTTATATTCCATCAAACTTAGAAAATAATGAAGAACCTGTGGTTGGATTTATTGCGCATTACGATTCTACTCCCGATTTTAATGGAAAAAACATTAATCCTCAAGTTTGGGAAAACTATGATGGTGAAGATTTGGTTTTGAACAAGGATACAGGTTTCACACTTTCATCCAAAAAATTTGAAAGTTTGAAAAAATATGTGGGTCAAACCTTGATTACAACTGATGGAACTTCACTTCTTTCAGCTGATGATAAAGCTGGCGTTGCAGAAATTGTTACCGCTGCAGAATATCTTTTGTCACATCCGGAAATCAAACATGGAAAAATTGCCATTGGTTTTAATCCTGATGAAGAAATTGGAAGAGGAGCACATCATTTCGACGTAAAAAAATTCGGTGCTGAATGGGCTTATACCATGGACGGCGGAGAAGTTGGCGAACTGGAATACGAAAATTTTAATGCTGCAGGAGCAGTCGTAAAAATTCATGGATTGAGTGTGCATCCTGGTTATGCTTACGGAAAAATGGTGAATGCAAGTTTACTTGCTGCAGAATTTGTGAAAATGCTTCCCGAAAACGAAACACCTGCAACAACTAAAGGTTTCGAAGGTTTTTTTCATTTAACGGATTTTAATTCTGATGTTTCTGAGGCGAAAATTCAATATATCATCCGTGATCATGATGCAGAAAAATTTGAAGCCAGAAAAAAATTAATTCAAGATAAAGTGGCGGAATTCAACCAAAAATATGGTGAAGGAACGGCTGAAATTGAAATTAAAGAGCAATACCGAAACATGAAACAGCAGTTTGAAGGAAAAATGCACATTGTAGATATCGCTGCAGAAGCTATGAAAAATGCAGGAATTGAACCTAAAATAAAAGCAATCCGTGGTGGAACCGATGGTGCACAATTGTCTTACATGGGACTTCCTTGCCCAAATATTTTCGCAGGCGGAATCAATTTCCACGGCCCTTACGAATATGTTGCTCTGGAAAGCATGGAAAAAGCCATTAATGTAATTTTAAATATTGCCAGCGCAACTAAGAAAAGATAGAATTTCTTCCGCAAATTTCATAGATTTTATGTTTATCTGAAAATCTGCTAAATCTGTAGGAACGAAACATTTTATATAAGTTCTTTCATCCATTGTGGAAGAACTTTTTTATTTTCAACAAAAAATTTAATTTTAAATTAAAATTCAGGAAACAGTAAATTTTTTATTTTGTTGAAAACAAAAATGGCAAAACGCGACGTAGAAATCGTTATTCTTTCGGATATTCATTTGGCGACTTACGGTTGTCACGCTACAGAATTGGTTGCTTTTCTAAAATCCGTAAATCCAAAATTATTGATTTTAAACGGCGATATTATCGATGGCTGGGCTTTTTCCAAAAAATATTTCCCCAATTCACACATGGCGGTTCTAAGCGAATTTTTCAAAATGATGAAAAACGAAACGCAAATCATTTATATCACAGGAAATCACGATGAATTTTTAAGGAAATATTCCGATTTACAAATGGGAAATTTATTTTTGACGGATAAATATTTACTGGAAATTGATAGAAAAAAACATTGGATTTTCCACGGCGATATTTTCGACCATACGACGAAAGGCGGCGCCAGAATTATCGCAAAAATTGGCGGCATTGGTTATGACTGGTTGATTTTACTCAATCGTGGAATTAATAAATTATTGGAATTATTTGGAAAGCCTAAAGTTTCACTTTCCAAAAAAATAAAAAATTCGGTTAAAAAAGCGGTTTCTTTCATTGCTGATTTCGAAGAAAAAGCCATTGAATTAGCGATTGACAACAAATACGATTATGTGATTTGCGGACACATTCACCAACCATCAGACAGAATGGTTACAAAAGATAACGGCTCTACACATTATCTGAATTCCGGAGATTGGATCGAAAATCTATCTTGGCTGGAATACGACAAAGGAAAATGGACACTCAATTTTTATGATGCATCGAAATACGAAATTCCCAAAATTGAACCCAACGATATTTCTGTGAATATGGATGATTTTCTTAAACCTCAGATTTTTAGCGCTTTTACGAAGAAAAAGTAAGTTTATTTCTTCAAAAAAGCATCCCAACCTTGCGCGGTAATTTCTGAAAGTTCTCCACTTCCTCGCAAAACCATATAATTTCCTTGGTCTTTTTCTACAGTATGACCGATAATCGTGAAATCCGGATGATTTTTAATTTTATCAAAATCTTGTGGCGAAATCGTGAAGAGCAATTCATAATCTTCACCACCGGAAAGTGCTGCCATTACAGGATTTAAATTCAATTCATCCGATGCAGAAATCGTCAATTCATCCATCGGAATTTTTTCTTCGTACAATCGAAAACCAACATTGCTTTGATCGGAAAGATGCAAAATTTCCGAAGCCAAACCATCCGAAACATCCATCATCGAAGTCGGCTTAATATCCAATTCCTCCAAAATTTTCTTCACATCTGTTCTGGCTTCCGGTTTTAGTTGGCGTTCCAAGATATAATCGTAACCTTCCATTTCGGGCTGCATATTAGGATTGGCAAGAAAAACAGCATGTTCCCGTTCCAAAATTTGAAGTCCAAGATAAGCTGCGCCCAAATCTCCAGAAACTACCAATAAATCATTGGGTTTTGCACCACTTCTTGTTACTAGGTTTTCAGAATTTTCCAAACCAATGGCGGTAATCGTAATTATTAAACCAGCGTTAGAACTCGTCGTATCACCGCCAACCAAATCAACTTTATATTTTTCACAAGCCAATTGAATTCCCGCATAAATTTCATCCAATGCTTCCACCGGAAATCGGTTGGAAACCGCAATGGAAACCAAAATTTGGGAAGGAGTAGCATTCATCGCAGCAATATCGCTGAGATTGACGACCACAGCTTTATAACCTAAATGTTTTAAAGGAACATAACCCAAATTAAAATGCACACCTTCTGCCAAAACATCCGTCGTTACGACCACTTTTTTATTTTCGGGATTAATGACGGCAGCATCATCACCAATGGAAATTTCCGTTGAAGAATTTTTTAAACTAAAATTTTCAGTTAAATGTTTAATCAGACCAAATTCTCCTAATTTGGAAATCGGTGTTAATTCTTGGTTTTTATCTTCGAGCATTTTTGTTGGGTTGAATGTTGTCAGTTAATGGTTTTAGAAAAATTAGAACAAATCGTAGTACGTAATTTCTAATTCGTAATTTTAAAGTTTTCCGGAGCTATATTTTCCGGGCGAAAAGGTAGAGCCTTAATATCTTCTCTCGTCAAAACTTTGTGGTGAATAGATTTGTATTGATTCAGCACTTCGATGATATCATCCGGCGGTGTCGTTGATTTTCGCAGCATCATATCAATCCAAACTCCTGTAGCTTCTGCAGTGGCACAATGCGTTCCATCTGGTAAATAAAATTTATGCAAGAACTGATAAATCGCTCCATCATCGGAAAATCCACCAATTTCTAAACTCACATATACTATTTGATCCATGTAAATTTCTTTAAAAAATGAAAATTTTTCATGCAAAATTACAGGACCAATTCCCCAACGATTCAGTTCTTTTAAACCCATTTTATGCTTGGCCATAAAAGCCATTCTGGTTTGGGCACAGTATTCTACATAAGAAGAATTAGCCAGATGTCTATTGGCGTCGATATCGCTCCAGCGAACTTCAAATTGATGGTAGTAAACGGACATTTTTAAAATTTGGCTTCAAAATTAAAAATTTAAGTGAAAATTTTTACTTTTAAAGTAATAAAAGTTGGTAAAAAATTATATAATTTAATATATATAAACTATAACCTCAAAAAACGTAAACTTTTTAGTTTTGTAGAAAAATTCAATTGTTGAAAAGAAAAATCAATTATAAAAAAATATTAAAAATCGTAGGCGTTACTTTTCTTTCATTAGTTTTGCTGATAACGGTTTTGCTTTTTAGTTTTCGTCTTCCTGCAGTTCAAAATTTTATAAAAGGTAAACTCGTCACTTATTTGGAAGATAAAATAAAAACCGAGGTAAAATTGGATCGGGTTTATGTCGGTTTTCCGAATTCTTTGATAATGGAAAACCTGTATCTGAAAGGACAAAAAGTAGACACTTTGCTTTACGTTCGAAAATTTGATGTGGGATTGGATATTTTAGGTTTAATAAATTCTAAAGCAGATATTACCTCCATCGATTTACAAGGAGTGAAAGCCAATGTCGTGCGAAATCCGGACGGAAGTTTCAACTTCGATTACATCCTCAATGCTTTTGCTTCCAACAAAGAAGAGGAAAAAAAAGAAAGCAAACCGTTCATCATTTCATTGGATAAAATAAACTTACAAGATATCGGTATTTCATTTATCGATCAGCAATCCAGAAATGACACCAACCTGTATTTCAAATCGTTTGATACGAGAGTGAAAAAATTCGATTTGGAGCAAAATTCCTACGCAATAGGCGACATCAATTTGGATGGTTTAAAGTTGAAACTCAAACAGGATTTGGTAGAAGAAGTTTCAGAAAATGTAGAAAAACAGGTCGATTCTCTGAACCAAAAGAAACCTATGACGCTGGATTTGAACGGAATTAAATTCACCAATTTCGATATTGATTATGGTGATGACAACACCAAAACTTTTGCAAAAGTCATCTTCCAGGAATTGAGTACCAACATCAAAAAATTGGATTTACAAAATAACGACTACAACGTAGAAAACCTTTTATTAAAGGGCGCTAACATCAATGCCAATTTATTTCTAGCAAAAAATTCAAATCAAAAAACCGAAGAAAAACCGCAAAATTCTTCCGCGGAAAAAGCTATGAAATTTTTGCTCGGCGAATTGGTTTTGGACGATGTAAAAGTTGTTTACAACAATACTGCAGCAGGAAATTCGCCTGGAATGGATTTCAATCATCTTAATTTTTCGCAACTGAATTTGGATTTGGAAGATTTCAAAATGGAAAACGGAACTTTCGCGGGAACCGTAAATTCTGCCGAAATAAAAGAAAAAAGCGGGCTGAACATTCAAAAATTTACGACGGATTTTGTGTACGAAGAAGAACAAGCGTATTTGAAAAATCTGTATTTGCAAACGCCGAAAACCGTTTTGCGCGATCAAATTGTGTTGAATTACAATTCTATCCAGCAACTTTCCGCAAATCCTTCTGCTGTAAAAATTGCCGCTAATATTCGGAATTCCAAAATCGGATTTTCGGATATTTTAACGTTGGTTCCCACATTGCGAAATACGGCTCCGTTCAACAAATATCCAAATGCATCGCTGAATTTGGACACCAAAATTACCGGAACATTGAACGATTTGCTGATCGATCATTTGCAGGTTTCCGGTTTGGACCAACTGAAATTATCGGCTTCCGGAAAAATCCGAAATGCGATGGATCCCGAAAAATTGTATTATGATTTAAAGATTGGCGAATTGTCCACTTCCGCCAAAACGATTTTCAACCTCGTTCCGAAAGGAACCATTCCGTCGAATATTTCGCTTCCATCATTTATGACGTTGAAAGGAACAGCAAGAGGAACCACCAAAATCGTGAATACGAATTTTAATTTCACTTCCACATTAGGAAATGCAAAAATATTAGCAGACGTGAATATGACGCAGAAAAACCGAGAATTGTACGACATTCACGCCAATTTGCAAAATTTACAAATTGGAAAAATTATTCAAAATAAAGAACTCGGTTCGTTTACCGGAAGAATTGAAGCGAAAGGACAAGGCTTCGACCCAAAAACGATGAAAGCTGATTTGAAGGGAGATGTCAAGAATTTCACCTACAAAAGTTATCGCTACACGAACATGAATTTGGACGGGAAAATCAATCGTGGTGCGTATGTAGTAAACCTGAATTCCAAAGATCCGAATGCAAATTTAAAACTCGCTGCATCCGGCGTGATGAACGAAAATAATCCGTCTGTAAAAGTGAACGGAAGCATCATCAAACTCGATTTGCAAAAACTTGGTTTTTATGCCGAACCGATTATTATTGCAGGAAATTTGGATGGTGATTTTTCCAACCTCAATCCTGATCTTTTAAACGGAACACTTTCATTAAAGAGTTTTGCAATTTCCGACACGAAAGAAGTTTTTCCGTTGCAAGATATTTTCGTGAAAGCCGTTTCTAACGATAGTTTGAACCAGATTATCTTGAATTCTCAAATTGCTGATTTGGATATGAGCGGAAAATATAAACTCAGTCAAATTTTTGGAGCTCTGCAACAGACTGTAAATCAATATTATCAGTTTCAGCCGAAAAGCAAACAGAAAATCGATCCGCACCAACATTTTACATTTAATGCTACCGTAAAAGACGATGATTTAATTCGAAAATTTGTACCGGAACTGAAAAGTTTTGAAACCATCACCTTAAGCGGAAACTACGATGCAGACACGAAAAAATTAGAGGTGGACGGAAAAATGCCACAAGTTTTATACGGCGAAAACGCGATTGAAAATGGCGTTCTGAAAATCACCAACGAAAACAATGCGCTGCAATACAATTTGAATGTTGCTTCGCTGAAAAGTGCAAGTTTTGCATTGAATAAAGTTGATATTCACGGTGATGTTGCGAATAACACTATCAATTACGATGTTTCCACGAAAGACGAAAAAGACGTTACGCAAATTTTGATTGCCGGTAATGCTAAATCGTTGAACGATATTACTGAAATATCCCTTAATCCAAACGGTTTAAAACTCAACTATTACGATTGGACAGTGGATCCGAACAACCAAATCCGAATTGGTAAAAACGGAATTTTTGCGGCCAATTTTAGATTAACCAATCAAGGCAGCGAAATTTTGTTGCAATCCGAAAGTACGGCTGCAAACAGTCCTTTGAATGTTTCGTTGAAAGATTTCAAAATCGAGAGTTTAACGGAGATGATTAAAAAAGACAGTTTGCTCGCAAAAGGAACGATTAACGGAACAGCACAACTGAAAAACTTAACGAAGGAAATGACATTTACTTCCGACCTCAAAGTATCGGATTTGTTTGTGTATGGAAGTCCGGTCGGAAATTTGGCGATAAAAGTCGACAACCAAACTTCCAAAATTTTGAATGCCAATATTGCACTTTCCGGAAACCAAAACGATGTGAAAATTACCGGAACGTACAACACTTCAGCCAGTGCTTTTGATTTGGACTTGAACATCAACCAACTGCAAATGAAAACGTTGCAAGGTTTCACGATGAATGCGATTGAGGAAACCGAAGGTTACCTTTCCGGAAAACTCGATATTACGGGAACTACCGAAAATCCGGATATTTTAGGAAATGTAAAATTCAATAATGTAGGAATGTTGATTGCCAAAACCGGAAGCGATTTCCGAAAAATGAACGACGAAATTGAATTTACCAGCCGAGGAATTGAGTTTGATGATTTTAAAATCAATGATAAAACAGGAAATTCCATGACGATTGATGGACAAGTGCTTACGCAGGATTATCGGGATTTTGCTTTTAATTTAGACGCGAAAGCACGAGATTTCAAAGTAGTAAATTCCGAAAAAAGCAACGATGCCATGATGTACGGAGTTTTGGCGATTGATGCCGATTTGGATATTCGCGGCGATTTGGATTTGCCAAAAGTGGACGGAAGATTGGCGGTTACTGATGAAACTAATTTCACGTTTGTTCTGCCACAAAGTTCGCCAACTTTACAGGAACGGGAAGGAATTGTAGAATTTATCGACCAAGACCAAGTTGCCCTCAACAAAACCATCAAAACTGATAGTTTGGACGCACAATCTGACATCAAAGGAATGGATGTAAGTGTAAATATTGAGGTGAATAAAGAAGCCAAAATTTCTTTAATCATCGATAAAGCAAATGGCGATTTCGTGGAATTGCAAGGTGAAGCCGAATTAACCGGCGGAATTGATCCTTCCGGAAAAACTACTTTAGTCGGTGTTTATGAAGTGGAAAAAGGGGGTTATGAACTTTCGGTAAGCATGCTGAAACGCAGATTTGATATTGAAAAAGGAAGCACCATCACTTGGACCGGCGAACCAACGACTGCAAATTTGAATATTACCGCTGTTTACAAAACTAAAGCAGCGCCGATTGATTTGGTGGAACAACAAATGGCCGGAACTTCCACTGCCGAAATGAACCAATACAAACAACAAATTCCTTTCAACACGTTGCTAAAATTAAATGGCGAATTGATGAAACCGGAAATCACGTTCGATATTACGATGGAAGATAGCAATCCGGGTGTTCCTACTGCGGTTTTGGACAATACCAAAGCCAAACTGAACCAAATTCGGCAAGACCAAAATGATATGAACAAGCAGGTTTTTGCGTTGTTGTTGTTAAATCGTTTCATTGGTGAAAATCCGTTCCAAAGCGAAGGCGGACTGTCTACCTCCACTTTGGTGATGCAAAGTGTGAGCAAAATTTTATCACAACAGCTAAATAATTTAGCTTCAGATCTTATACAAGGAGTGGATTTAAATTTTGATTTGCAATCCTCCGAAGATTATTCCAGTGGAGCTAGAAATGAACGTACCGATTTGAATGTCGGCATCAGCAAAAAATTATTGAATGATCGATTAAAAGTTTCTGTTGGAAGCAATTTTGGAGTAATGGGCGATGCAAGACAAAATGAACAAATGACCAATATTGCCGGTGATGTAACGATGGATTACATGATTTCCCGTGATGGAAGATATATGTTGCGAGCTTACCGAAAAAATGAATATCAGATTGCTTTGCAAGGTCAGATTGTAGAAACTGGGCTTGGTTTTGTGATTACGTTGGACTACGATAAATTCAAGGAGATTTTTGAAAAATCAAAAAGAAACAGATCAAGAAAAAAGAACAAAGAAAATCAAGTGGTAGAATTTAAATAAATGAAAAATTCATTAAAAACATATTTTCAAATTGCCTTATTTACCGGAATTTCGGCAGGAATTATCTCCTGCAGCAATACCAAATTTTTAAAAGAAGGGCAGTTTTTGTACACCGGTGCAAAAATTAAGATTGAAGACAGCACCATTTCCAAAAAAGACAAAAGCGAATTGAAAGACGGTTTGGAAGAAAACTTGACCCCAAAACCCAACTCTTCCTTTTTGGGATTAAGACCGAAACTCTACATCTATAACATTACCAAAGAACCAAAAAAACAAAAAGGTTTTTTGTATTGGCTGAAATATAAAGTGGGCGAAAAACCAGTGCTGCTTTCTGATGTAGATCGGGAATTCAACAAAGAAATTATCGTAAATTATTCCGAAAACAAAGGATATTTCAACGCAAAAGCCAATTACGACACGTTGACTAAAAATAAAAAAGCTGAAGTACACTATACGGTAAAACCTAAAAAACGTTATTATTTCGGTGAAATTCATTTTCCGAGCGATAGTTCTGTCCTCAGTTCTGAAATCCAGCAACTTAGTGGGAAAACATTTCTGAAAACCGGAGAACCATTCGATTTGGACGTGATCAAAGCAGAACGCCAAAGAATTGATAACGGATTGAAAGAGCGTGGTTTTTATTATTTTGATGACAATGATTTGGTATTGCAAGTGGACAGTACCGTTTCTGAAAATCAAAGAGTGGAAGCTTTTTTAAAGCTTAAAGACAACACACCACAACTTGCTAAAGAACAATTCACAATTGATAAAACCATTGTTTTTCCGGATTACAGTATTCAAGGCGATAAGGAAGGATTGTACCACGTTCCGATGTCTGAAGACAGTTTGCAACCACACCTTTATAACGATATTTATGTGGTGGATCCGATGAAAAAATTCAAACCAAAAATTTTTGATCGCGCCCTTTATTTTGAAAAAGGTGATTTGTACAATCGCTCCGATCATAATTTAACATTGAACCGGTTGATTAGTTTGGGCGTTTTCAAATTTGTAAAAAATGAATTTGTATTGGATACCATTAATAAAAAATTTGATGCGTATTATCTTCTCACCCCACAAAAACTACAATCTTTACGTTTAGAATTATTAGGAAAAACCAATTCTGCGAATTACGCCGGAAGCGAGCTGAATTTGAACTGGACCCACCGCAATTTTTTCCGTGGAGCTGAACAATTAAAACTCTCTGTATTTGGCGGATTTGATGTACAAGTTGGTGGTGCAAAACCGGAAACCAAAGGTTCTGGAAATATTTTCCGTTTCGGTGGAGATGCTGAACTTTCTATTCCCAGAATTTTAGCGCCTTTTCGTTTTAAAACTTCCAGCGCGTATGTTCCAAGAACCAATATCAGTTTAGGCTATGAATTTATGAGCCGTATCAAATGGTACACTTTGAACACTTTTAATACCAGTTTCGGCTATAATTGGAAGGAAAATGCACGGAAAGAACATGAATTAAAAGTTTTAGACGTTTCCTACGTTCGACCTTCGAAAATTACGCCGGAGTATGACAGCATTCAAAATGCTTATCCCTATTTGAAACATGTTACGGAAGAACAGTTGATTTTTGGGCCAACCTACACTTATACTTACACCACTACGATGTTGCCGAAAAAAAATACAGTCTATTATCGTGGATTATTAGATTTAGCTGGAAATTTGACTGGACTTTTATCTGGAGCCAATGCCAAAAAAGGTGAACAAAAAGAAATTTTTGGCGTTCCGTTCAGTCAATATGTGAAGATGGAAAACGATTTTCGTTTTTACCATAAAATCTCAGAAAAAACGCAATTCGCCTCCCGATTAATTGCTGGTTTGGCTTATCCCTATGGAAATTCTTTAACCATCCCTTATTCCCGACAATTTTTTGCTGGTGGAAGCAATAGTATTCGTGCATTCAGAGCCCGAACTTTAGGTCCCGGAAGTTACGATCCAAGAACGGCGACCAATTCCTATGTTTTCGACCAAGCCGGCGATATAAAATTGGAATTAAATGCAGAATATCGCGCCAATCTCTACAAGTTTTTGAACGCTGCCGTTTTTGTAGATGCCGGAAATATTTGGCTCGTGAATGAAGATACTGATCGTCCCGGCGCAAAATTTTCTAAAGATTGGTTCAGTGAAGTAGCTATTGGTGGTGGAGTTGGTTTGCGTATGGATTTTTCGATTCTAATTCTGCGTTTGGATTTAGCGATGCCTTTCCGAGTTCCATATTATGATAAAAACGATCGTTGGATGTTTGATAAAATAGATTTTGGAAACAAAGATTGGCGCAGAAATAATTTGGTATTGAATATCGCCATTGGTTATCCTTTTTAATCTTATTGATTTTTTTTGAATGATGAAAAGAATTAAATTTTACCGGGAAGTATTTAAAGAAACCTTCACCGAATGGAACGACTCCGACGCTTCCAAAGACAGTGCAAGTTTGGCATATTATGCTATTTTTTCAATTCCCGGGTTATTGATTATTATTATTTGGGGACTCAGTTTTTTCTTTGGGGAAGAAGCTATTCGTGGCGAAGTTAGCCGCCAAATCCAATCTTTTATGGGACACGACGCCGCAAAAAGTATCGAAGATATGATAGCAGGAGCACTCATCGATAAAGAAAATTTCTTTATGAAAACCATTGGTGTTCTTACCTTAATTTTTGGGGCAACTACGATATTTTTTCAACTTCAAAAATCGCTGAATGAACTTTGGGATGTACAAGCTGCACCAAAACAAGCATTTGTGAAATTACTTCTCGATCGTGCCAATTCTTTGGGAATGATTTTGATTATTGCATTTTTACTGCTAATTTCTATGGTTTTATCTTCCATTATTGGCTGGCTTAATGGCTACATTACCTACTATTTTGGTTTGGAAACTTTTGAACTGGTTAGAATTATCAACATGATTTTAAGTTTTTCAGTAATTGTTATTCTCTTTGCCTTAATGTTCAAGGTTTTGCCGGATGTAGAAATATCCTGGAAATCCGTTTGGGCAGGTGCTCTTTTAACCGCTTTACTGTTTACTTTAGGTAAATTCTTACTCAGTTTATATTTTGAAAATTTCAAACCTACTTCTGCTTTTGGAGCAGCCGGAACCATTATTCTCATTATGATGTGGGTGAATTACACCTGTATGTTGGTTTTTTTCGGTGCTGAATTCACCAAAGTTTACACCTACAAAAAAGGCTTTAAAATTGAACCTTCCAAACACGCAAAATGGAGCAATTCAAAATTGTATAAAGAAATTCAAAAAGAACAAATTTAAAAAATATTTTTTTTTGAAACAATTCAATTGAGGCGGGCTTTAGCCCGCTTTCCAAATTTCAGAATCTCCTGGCTTTATCCAAAATTTAGAGAAAAATTTATTACTCTTAAAATCTCTATTTTTGTAAAATGTTGAAAAAAGTAGTCCTCATCGGAGGTGGTGCAGCCGGATTTTTTTGCGCTGCGAATTTGGACGAGAATAAATTTTCGGTAAAAATTTTGGAGCAGAATAAAGACGTTTTGCAAAAAGTGAAAATTTCCGGAGGTGGAAGATGCAATGTTTCCCACGCGTGCTTCGATCCGAAAGAATTGGTTCAGTTTTATCCAAGAGGAAATAAGGAATTGTTGAGCGTTTTCACCAAATTTCAACCGGGTGATACGATGGAATGGTTTCTGGAACGAAACATTGCTCTGAAAATTGAAAACGACGGAAGAATTTTCCCTGAGAGCAATTCTTCCCAAACCATTATCGATTGCTTTCTGAAGGAAATTCAACAGAAAAATTTTGAAATCCATACCCAAACTTCGGTTAAAGAAATTCAGCAAATTGATGATCAATATGTAATCAAAACCAACAACTGTGATTTTGAAGCCGATTTCGTGATTTTTACTACCGGAAGTTCCCCTAAATCTCTGAAATTGGTAGAAAATATGGGACATCAATTGGTGGAATCTGTTCCTTCTCTATTTACTTTTAATATTCAAGATTCTTTGTTGGAAGGCCTTTCTGGAACTTCGTTTGAATTTGCAGAAATAAAAATACCGCAATTAAAAACGGATGAAAATGGGCCTTTGTTGATTACGCATTGGGGAATTTCAGGGCCTGCCGTTTTAAAAATTTCCGCTTGGGAAGCAAGAAATTTGGCTAAATTGAACTATGAATTTGAAATCGAAGTAAACTTCATTGCCAAAACCATCTTTGAAGCGGAAGCTTTGTTTTTAGAATTCAAAGTCTCGAATCCAAAGAAAAGCATTTCCCAATCAAAAATTTTCAATGTGACGAATCGTTTTTGGAACAAAATTTTGGAAATTTCTAACGTAAATCCAGACAAACATATCGCTAACATTTCCGGAAAGGAAATGCAAAACATTTTGGAAAATTTATGTAAAAAGAAATTTCAGGTAGAAGGAAAATCTACATTTAAAGAAGAATTTGTAACCGCGGGAGGAATAGATTTAAAAGAGATCAATTTCAAAAATATGTCCTCCAAAATTTTGGAGAATTTTTATATTGCCGGTGAAGTTCTTAATATTGATGCTGTAACTGGAGGTTTCAATTTTCAAGCTTGTTGGAGCGAAGCTTGGTTGATTGCGCAAGATTTGAATGCGAAATAACTATTTCCCAATCATTTTCTTGATGGAATTCAACTTCATTAGTGCTTCAATAGGGGTTAAAGTATTGATGTCTATTTTCGTTAATTCTTCACGAATATTTTCCAAAACAGGATCATCTAACTGAAAAAAAGAGAGCTGCAGGTTTTCGTCCGTCAATTTCTTTATTTTGTCTTTTGCACCACTTTGGGAACGGCTTTCTTCTAAAGTTTTCAAAATTTCATTGGCTCTATTCACCACTTTTGAAGGCATACCTGCCAATTTTGCAACGTGAATTCCAAAACTGTGTTCGCTTCCACCGGAAACCAGTTTTCTTAAAAAAATAATATTTTCTTTATTCTCCTGAATGGAAACGTGAAAATTTTTAATTCTTTCAAAATTCAGCGTCATTTCGTTGAGCTCATGATAATGGGTAGCAAACAAAGTTTTCGGTTGTGTGGGATGTTGATGAAGATATTCTGCAATGGCCCAAGCTATGGAAACTCCGTCATAAGTAGAGGTTCCACGACCGATTTCATCCAATAAAATCAAACTTCTTTCCGAAATATTATTAAGAATATTGGAAGTCTCATTCATTTCCACCATAAATGTCGATTCTCCTGCAGAAATATTATCGGAAGCGCCAACTCTTGTAAAAATTTTATCTAAAACTCCTATTTCAGCATGTTTTGCGGGAACAAAACTTCCGATTTGAGCCAAAAGACAAACGATGGCAGTTTGACGGAGAATTGCAGATTTACCCGCCATATTGGGTCCTGTAACCATAATAATTTGCTGAGAATCTTTGTCTAAATAAATATCATTTGGAATATATTTTTCACCCAATGGTAAAGCATTTTCAATAATGGGATGTCTGGCTTCCTGAAGTTGAATTCCTAATCCATCATTCAAAACCGGTTTTGTATAGCTTTCATTTACAGCCAATTCGCTTAAACCAACTGCAACATCAATTTTGCCAATAATCTGAGAATTTTCTTGAATTTGATCGATATAATTCATGATATTTTCACAAATTCTACGATAAATCTGCTGTTCTAAAACCGAAATTTTTTCTTCCGCTCCTAAAATTTGGGTTTCATAATCTTTTAGTTCCTCCGTAATATAACGTTCTGCATTTACCAAAGTTTGTTTCCGAATCCAATCTTCAGGAACTTTGTCTTTATGTGTATTTCTAACCTCAATATAATATCCGAAAACATTGTTAAAATCTATTTTCAGGGAAGAAATTCCTGTTCTTTGAATTTCGCGCTGGCACATTTCATCCAGAAAATTTTTTCCTTTACTTTGAAGATTTCTTAAACGGTCTAATTCTTCACTTATTCCTTCTTTTACAACTTTTCCTTTTGAAATATTAACCGGAAGTTCTTCATTCAGATGGTGATGCAGAAAGTGGATTAATTCCTCTAAATTATAAAGAGGCTCTATCCAAGCTAAAAAATCATGAAAGGGAGAAAGTAATTTTCTGATTTCATGAATATTAATTAAACTCTGTCTAAGATATCCCAGTTCTTTCGGTGAAATTTTCTCTGAAGCCAATTTCCCCATTAAACGGTCTAAATCCGAAATCGTTTTTAGAAAATTTGAAACTTCGTATTTCAGTTGATCCTGCTCATTAAAAAAATCCACTAAAGAAAGACGTCGATTGATTTCGTTTACCGATTTTAGGGGAAGAATAATTCTTCTTCTAAGCAATCTTCCTCCCATTGGTGTGGAAGTACGGTCAATAATATCCAACAAAGACTTTCCTTTTGGATTGCTGGGATAAATAATTTCCAAATTTCGAAGCGTAAAGCCATCCATCATGACAAAATCTTCCTGAGGAATCAACTGAATTTTGGTAATATGCTGTAATAAAGAATGATGCGTATCTTCCACCAAATAAGCAAAAATTGCTCCTGCAGCGGTAATCGCTAATTTTAATTCTTCAATTCCAAATCCTTTTAAAGAATTACTTTTGAAATGGTTGGTTAGTTTTTCGTAAGCAAAACTGTGTTGATAAGCCCAATCTTCCAATTTAAAAATATTACTATTTTTCAACTGTTCCGGAATGGGTGTACTTCGTTGATAAATAATTTCGCTCGGCACAAAAGTATCCACAATGTGAAGCAATTTTTCTAAATTTCCTTCTGAAACCAAAAACTCACCGGTTGAAATATCCACCAAAGCAATTCCGTACTTTTCTTTTTCTTTGTGAAGTGATAGAAGAAAATTATTCTTTTTGGAATTCAGAACTTGATCGTTAAACGTAACACCTGGCGTAACCAATTCTGTAACGCCTCGTTTTACAATTCCTTTCACGGATTTTGGATCTTCCAATTGATCACAAATCGCAACACGAAGTCCCGCACGAACCAATTTTGGCAAATAAGAATCTACAGAATGATGCGGAAATCCTGCCAATTCAATATGCGAATCACCATTATTTCTTTTGGTTAAAACAATGCCCAAAACTTGGGAAGCTTTTACGGCATCCGAACCGAAAGTTTCATAAAAATCTCCTACACGAAACAACAAAAGCGCATCCGGATATTTCGCTTTTATGCTGTTGTATTGTGTCATTAATGGAGTTTCTTTCTTCGCTTTCGCCATCGTTTTTCCGTAATTTTTTAATTTTGCCAAAAATACGAAAATGTCATCCACCAAAAAACTGAAACTGGAAGAACTGGGAAGAATAGATGTTGAAACCTTCAAACAAACGACAAAAATTCCTTTGGTTGTGGTTTTAGACAACGTAAGAAGTATGCATAATGTTGGCGCTGTTTTCAGAACTGCTGATGCTTTTATTGTCGAAAAAATTGTTCTTTGCGGAATTACGCCACAACCTCCACACCGCGAAATTCATAAAGCAGCATTGGGTGCTACAGAAAGTGTGGACTGGATTTTCGAGGAAGATATTTCTACCGCTCTTCAAAATTTGAAAAAAGAAACTTTTGAAATTTTGGGGATTGAACAAACGACCACCAGCATCAACATTGAAAATTTTGAAATTAAAAAAAACAAAAAATATGCTTTAGTTTTGGGAAATGAAGTGGATGGTTTGAGTGATGAAGCTCTGTCTTTTTACGATCATTTTATAGAAATTCCGCAATTGGGAACCAAACATTCCTTAAATGTTTCTGTTTGTGGCGGGATTGTGATGTGGGAGTTTTTTAGAAATTTAAAATAAAAAACTGCAAAACCCTGATGGACATTGCAGTTTGAAATAAATCTAATAAAAAGTAAAAATGAAAGGCGACAAAGATATAATTAAAATTCAATATCAAGCAATTTTTTTTTAAATTTTAAAAAATTTTTCTTTCTTTCAATTTTTATTATTTTAGCCTAATGTTTATTAAGGATTATATTTCCAAAGATTATCCAGCTTTCAACTGGTCTGATTCTATAGAAGAAGCCTCTGAAGTTGCTAAAGAATTTGGATATTCTCATATATTTATCAAGAAAAAGGGAATATATGTTGGGGCATTAAGCCAAAGTTTTTTAGAAGAAAGTCCGGAATGTGTTTTAGGTTCATTAGAAATTCATTTTGAAAAATTTGCTATTCTGGAAGATGGAAATATTTTGGATACGGTAAAACTTTTTCATATTTTCAATACCAATGTGGTTCCTGTTATAGGGCAAACCGAAAAATATCTTGGCTATATTTCATGTGATGATATTTTCAATGAATTTTCAAAATATCCTCTTTTTTCAGAAAACGGTGCGGTTCTTACAGTGCAAACCACATCCGTACATTATTCTTTCACAGAAATTTCTAAAATTGTGGAAGAAAACAATGCCAAAATTTATGGGTGTTATGTTAGTGCCATCAACGAAGACAACTTTTGGCTCACCTTAAAAATAAGCAATGAAAACCTTAGCTCCATCGACGAAACCTTTGAAAGGTATGGCTATAATGTGGTACACAAACATTATAACGATGAAAAAGATGATCTTTTAAAAGACCGTTTTGGATTTTTTCAAAAATTCTTGGAATTTTAAATTCAAGTACCCATGAAAGCAGCAATTTACTCGCAAAAGACGGACTTAGACACCTATTTATATCTAAGCAAATTTATTTCTGAATTGGCCAAACGAAATATTGAAGCGGTTTTGCATGAAAAAACCGCACAAGATCTTCAATTTTCGAAAAATTTTGGCACATTTTCTTCAAAAGATGATTTAAAAAATCAAAACGTAAAATATTTTTTCAGTTTTGGTGGAGATGGAACCATTTTAAATGCACTGATATACATTCAAGATTTAGAAATTCCTGTTATTGGCGTTAATACCGGGAGACTTGGTTTTTTAGCCAGCTTCAGCAAAGAAGATATTTTTAACAATATCGACAGCATCCTGAATAATGAATTGGTTTTAGGAAAAAGATCGGTAATTCAGGTTTTTACAAGAGGTAATACGATTGATTTTCCTTTTGCTTTAAATGATTTAAGCATCATCAGGAAAGAAACCACCTCTATGATTAGCGTTGATACTTATATTAACAACGATTTTTTAACCGTTTTTTGGGCAGATGGATTAATAATTGCCACACCTACAGGTTCCACTGCTTATTCTTTAAGTTGTGGAGGTCCTATTATTGCGCCAACCAATGACAATTTTGTTCTTACGCCCGTAGCGCCACACAACCTCAATGTAAGACCTATTGTTTTAAAAGACGATGTTGAAATTCACTTAAAAATTGAAAGTCGAGTTCCCCAATATTCCCTTTCTTTAGATTCCAGAATTTATGATTTAAACATTGAAGAAGAAGTTTGGGTAAAAAAAGCCCCTTTTGAACTGAATTTATTACTTCCAAAAGAAATTAATTTTTTCGATAAATTAAGGGAAAGACTAGTTTGGGGGAAAGACAAACGCAATTAATATTTTTTGCATAAAAAATATGTAACTTTACGAGATAAAAAATTCACAAAAAAATCTAAAAAAAAACAAAATTATGAGCAGAATGTTTCCGGCAGGAGTTGCCACAGGACAAATGGTTACAGACATTTTTCAATATGCTAAAGAAAATAAATTTGCACTGCCAGCAGTAAATGTTATTGGATCCAGCAACGTAAACGCAACAATGGAAACCGCCGCAAAGCTGAATTCTCCTGTTATCATTCAGTTTTCAAATGGTGGTGCTGCTTTTAATGCCGGAAAAGGACTAAGTTCAGAAAATCAAAAATCTGCAATTTTAGGAGGTATTGCAGGCGCTCAACACATCCACACTCTTGCAGAAGCTTATGGAGCAACGGTAATTCTTCATACCGATCATTGTGCCAAAAAATTATTGCCTTGGATTGACGGATTAATGGATGCTAATGAAGATTTTTTCAAAAGAACAGGAAAATCTCTTTATTCTTCGCACATGCTAGATCTTTCAGAAGAATCTTTGGAAGAAAACATGGATATTTCCTGCGAATATTTTGAAAGAATGGCAAAAATGGGAATGACGCTGGAAATTGAATTAGGAGTTACTGGAGGTGAAGAAGATGGCGTTGATAATTCTGATGTAGATTCTTCAAAATTATATACCCAACCTTCAGAAGTGGCTTATGCTTATGAGAGATTGAAAGCTATTTCTCCAAATTTTACTGTTGCGGCAGCTTTTGGTAATGTTCATGGAGTTTACAAGCCAGGAAACGTAAAGCTTACCCCGAAAATTTTGGATAATTCTCAGAAATTTGTTCAGGAAAAGTTTGGAACCGGTGAAAAACCTATCAACTTCGTATTCCACGGCGGATCTGGTTCTACATTAGAAGAAATTCGTGAAGCTATTGATTATGGTGTTATCAAAATGAATATTGATACCGATCTTCAATTTGCTTATACTGAAGGAATTCGCGATTACATGGTAAATAATTTGGAATATCTAAAATCTCAAATTGGAAATCCTGAAGGTGAAGATAAACCCAACAAGAAATTCTACGATCCTAGAGTTTGGATCAGAAAAGGAGAAGAAACTTTCGGAACCAGATTGGTAAAGGCTTTCGAAGATCTCAATAACGTAAATACTTTAAAATAATTTCTGAATTAAAAATCTAAACTTTAGATTTGCAGCCACAAAAATTTAGAAAATTAAATTCATCATATAAAAATTTCATCGATGGCATTTGACTGGTTTAAAAGAAAAGGCAAAAATATTACTACAGCTACAGAGGAAAAAAAAGATGTTCCAAAAGGACTTTGGCATCAAACACCTTCAGGAAAAATTGTAGAACATGAGGAGTTGAAAAAGAACAACTATGTTTCTCCAGAAGACGGTTTTCATGTGAGAATCGGAAGTAATGAATTTTATGAAATGCTTTTTGATGGAAATCAATACACAGAACTTGACGCTAATGTAGAAAGTGTTGATATTCTGAATTTTAAAGATACAAAAGCTTATACCGACCGTTTGAAAGAAGTTTCTTCCAAAACAAAATTAAAAGATTCTATCCGAAATGCAGTTGGAAAAGTAAACGGAACAGAAATGGTAATTTCCTGTATGGATTTTGCGTTTATCGGAGGTTCTTTAGGCTCTGTAATGGGTGAAAAAATTAGAAGAGCAATTGATTACTGTATGGACAAAAAGCTGCCTTACATGATCATTTGTCAATCTGGAGGAGCAAGAATGCAGGAAGCTACCTATTCTTTAATGCAATTAGCTAAAGTTCAGTCGAAATTAGCCCAACTTTCGGAAGCCGGACTTCCTTATATTGCCTATCTGTGTGATCCAACTTTTGGAGGAATTACCGCTTCTTTTGCCATGACCGCTGATATTATTATGGCAGAACCTGGTGCTTTAATTGGATTTGCAGGACCTAGAGTTATTAGAGAAACCATTGGTAAAGATTTACCGGAAGGCTTCCAAACGTCAGAATTTCTGCAAGAAAAAGGATTTGTAGATTTTATCGTAAAAAGAACCGAAATAAAACAAACCGTTTCTAAAACAGTAAATTTACTTTACAAAAAATAAAATTTTTGTAACCAAGAAATGAAAATCTCACCTTATTGGTGAGATTCTTTTTATGAGGAAAACAGCATTGATTTTTGTTCGAACTTTAAGTACGCTCACCTTTAAAAAAATTGTGAAGTTACTTTCTGTTACCCTACCTCATCCATTATTTTCCATATTAAGTTTTTATGCAACCATCCGCTCTTTTTTAATAGCCAAGAAATATTTTCCTGAAACCAATTCAACAAATGGTATTGGAAATGCATTTCGCCATGCTTTATGGACATGCCTTATTATGATGTACTGTTGCAAAATATCTTCACCCAAAAAATCGTTGGATTTTTGCAAAAAAATTACCGATTTACACGAAGAACTTTTTCCCAATAAACCTTTAGAAACCAAGATGGATTTACACAACAACAAAGTTGGGATGAATTTGTTTATGGAAATGCTTCAAGGCATACACCGACAGTTTTTTGAAACCGGTTTCTTTATCAATAAACTTTTCGAAAAAACAAAAACCGCAAAAGTTTTGAAATCTGTTGATGAAAATCCCGGAAATGTATTGGTTTACCTTAATCAGGATTCAAAAGATTTATTTTAATAAAACATTAACTTGAAGAATTAAAGCGGCGTTCTGAAAATAAAACAAGCCACTCGAAAGAGGGGTTTTTTATTGTTTTAAATATTTGAAAATTATTTTACCGCGTTACTTTTCATAAACTCCACCATTTCCGGGATTGATTTCTCCGGAAATTCGTGACCGGCTTCTCTTTCTTCCACAACAAGTTCTTTCCGGGATTCTCGTTTGAAATAAGTTTTGTCACCCTTTACAATTCCTGTATTTGGATTGATTTTCAAACTCTTCTGAACAATCGGAACTGAATTTTTCTGATTGTTGAACGGAACCAAAGGGTCATTTTTGCCCATACTCATCCAAACTGAAAGGGGCTTTGCCTCACGAATCATGATTCCACCTTGTGCTGCAACAGAAATAATGGCAGACAACTCTTCCGGCCTTTCTTTCCACAAAACATTTACGAATCTGGCTCCGTTAGAATGACCAACTGCGAAAACATCTGCTGTTTTAAAATTCATCTTTAAATATTTCAAAACCTCATCAAAAAACAAAACATCGCGGTTTTGATTTTGATTAGGAAACATTTGCCAACCGTTCATCTTTCCTTCTTTATCGATAACATAGCCACTTGTTCCAGGAATTCCTTCCATAAAAACAACGACTGCCTCTTTATAAAAATCTTGAAAATTCATTTTATTACTTGCGTGTTTTGCGTTTCCACCATGACCGTGAAAAACAAAAACTACAGGTGTGTTTTTTGATAATTTTGTTGGTTTATATAAAATGGCTTCCCTTTTTAGTCCTTGAATATTGAATTCCAAAGACTTTTGGGCAAAGACATTATGGAAAATAAAAAGTAAAATTAGTAATGTAAGTTTTCGCATATGCTTAGTTTCATGCTTTGATATTATAAATCCAGGATGGTTAAAAATATTGAAAAAAGATAATAACAAAAAATTGCCAAAGCAAATCTACCTTGGCAATACTGATATAAATAAAATTAAAAAATTAAGCTTCCACTGCCTCAACAGCATGTTTTTTCACCAAATCCTGCTGAACATTTGCGGGAACCAATCGATAATCAGAAAACTTCATCGAAAATTTTGCTTTTCCTCCCGTAATCGAACGAAGTTGAGAACCGTAATCGTCCAACTCAGCCAATGGAACTTCCGCCATAATTTTTTGGTAATGACCTTCCGTATCCATTCCGGAAATCATCGCGCGACGCGTTTGCAAATCGCCCATTACATCACCGGTAGCATCATCCGGACAAAGAATTTCTACATGATACACCGGTTCCAAAAGCTGCGGTTTTGCATTCTGGAAAGCTTCTTTAAAAGCTCCTGAAGCCGCAAGCTGGAAAGAAATATCATTGGAATCCACACTGTGCATTTTTCCGTCATAAACACAAACGCGAACATTCTGACACGGGCTTCCTGTTAAAGGTCCGTTTTTCAACTGCGACATAATTCCTTTTTTAATCGCACCGATGTAACGGTTATCAATCGCGCCTCCAACAATGCACCAATAAAAAGCAAATTTTCCACCCCAAGGTAAATCCTCGATTTCGTGTTGGCGAATATTCAAGCCTTTAGGTTCTTCCATTCCTTCATAATAGTTTTCTACACGCATGTGGATTTCTCCAAATTGTCCAGCTCCACCGGATTGTTTTTTGTGTCTGTAATTGGCATCAGCTTTTCCGGTAATCGTTTCTCGGTACGAAACTTTCGGGTTTTTCATAGTCATTTTTACTCCGAATTCTTTTTCCAAACGCTGCTTAACCAAATCGATATGCAATTGACCTTGTCCACCTAAAATCGCTTCGTGCGTATCGTGGTCCATTTCCACTTTCAAGGTTGGGTCTTCTTCTTTGATTTTATTTAGAGCAGCAAATAATTTTTCCGTTTCGGCAGAACTTTCCGCAGAAACGGCTTTTCTGATACGGCTTTCCGGAAATTCCATTGGGCGGACTTTTCTGTTTAAACCTTTAGTGTTCAGTGTATTATTCGTGTGACCTGATTTCAGTTTTACGGTAACACCCAAATCTCCCGCTTCTAATTGATTCACAGGTGTTCTGTCTTTTCCTTCCGCTACAAAAAGTTGAGAAATTCTTTCCACTTCACCGTTGTTGGCGTTAACCAATTCGTCACCCGGTTTTACGGTTCCGGAAAGAACTTTAAAGTATGAAAGTAATCCAACCTGAGGTTCTGAAGCGGTTTTGTAAATAAAAATTGTGGTTTTATCGGCAGAATCATAAGCAACTTCGCTTCCGTCTTCCATCACACGTTTTGGTCGGTCCATTGGAGATGGTGCAATATCGTCAATAAAACCCATCAATCTTCCGGAACCCATATCTTTCGCACCCGAAGTCACAAAAACAGGAAAAAACTGCTGATGAGCCAAAGCAATTGTAATTCCTTTTGCGAGTTCTTCTTCGGAAAGATTGCCTTCTTCGAAATATTTTTCCATTAAACCTTCTTCATTTTCGGCCGCTATTTCCACCAAAGCATTGTGCATTTCGTTGGCTTTTGCCATTTCGCTTTCCGGAATTGGTTTTTTCTCCGGTTTTCCACCGTCTTTTGGAAATTCATACATCACCATTCTTAAAGCATCTACAATCT